>JANPDZ010000234.1:0-7004 GCA_031431735.1 Acidobacteriota bacterium
TATGAGCAATCAAGAACCAAACAAAATCATTTTTTCGATGGTCAAGGTGAGCAAGTTTTACGATAAAAAACCTGTTCTCAAAGACATTTATTTATCATTTTTTTACGGCGCGAAGATCGGCGTTCTGGGTTTGAACGGCTCAGGAAAATCTTCGCTTCTACGGATCATTGCTGGAACCGACAAGGATTTTAACGGCGAAGTCGTTTTTTCAAAGGGTTATTCGGTCGGGTATTTAGAGCAGGAACCGAAACTTGACGAAACGAAAACCGTCAAGGAAATTGTCGAAGAAGCCGTGCAATCTACGGTTGATCTTTTGAAGGAATTTGAAGAGATCAATCTGAAATTTGCCGAACCGATGACCGACGACGAGATGAATGCGCTGATCGAACATCAGGGCGAGGTTCAGGAAAAACTCGATCACGCCGACGCTTGGGATTTGGATTCGCGGCTTGAAATGGCGATGGACGCGCTGCGCTGTCCACCGCCGGAATCAGAAATTAAAAATCTGAGCGGCGGCGAAAAACGCCGTGTCGCGCTCTGCCGTTTATTGCTGCAAAAACCTGACATTCTACTGCTCGACGAACCGACCAACCATTTAGACGCGGAAACCGTCGCGTGGCTCGAACAGCATTTGCAAAAGTATGAAGGCACGATCATTGCCGTCACTCACGATCGCTATTTTCTCGACAATATCGCGGGCTGGATTCTCGAACTTGATCGCGGCGAAGGCATTCCGTATCAGGGAAATTATTCATCGTGGCTTGAGCAAAAATCGCAGCGTTTGTCGCAGGAACAAAAAGGCGAAGACAAACGCGCGAAAACGCTGGAACGCGAGCTTGAATGGATTCGGATGTCGCCGAAAGGCCGCCACGCGAAATCTAAAGCGCGAATCAACGATTACGAAAAACTCGTCGCCGAAGAAACCGAAACACGCAGCGAGACGCTCGAAATTTACATTCCGCCCGGCGAACGTCTTGGCGATATCGTTATCGAAGCGCACGGTGTTTCAAAAGGTTACGGCGATAAATTGCTTTTTGAAAATCTTGAGTTTTCTTTGCCGAAAGGCGGAATTGTCGGCGTGATCGGCCCGAACGGCGCGGGGAAAACCACGCTTTTTCGTCTGATTACCGGACAAGATTCGGCGGATTCGGGCGATTTTCGTGTTGGCGAAACCGTCAAACTCGGCTACGTTGACCAATCGCGTGATTCTTTGGCGGCTGATAAGACGGTTTTTGACGAAATTACTGATGGCTTGGATCTGATTCAGCTTGGAAAACGCGAAATGAATTCCCGCGCATATGTTTCGCGCTTTAATTTCGGCGGCAGCGATCAGCAAAAATTCGTTGGAACGCTTTCGGGCGGCGAACGCAATCGGGTTCATTTGGCGAAAATGCTCAAATCGGGCGCGAATGTTCTGCTGCTCGACGAACCGACAAACGATTTGGATGTCAACACGATGCGCGCGCTCGAAGAAGCCCTTGAAAATTTCGGCGGCTGTGCCGTCGTGATTTCTCACGACCGTTGGTTTTTGGATAGAATCGCGACACATATCTTAGCGTTTGAGGGTGATTCAAAAGTCGAATTCTTTGACGGAAATTACAGCGAATACGAAGTCGACCGCAAACGCCGTCTCGGTCACGACGCCGATCAGCCGCACCGCATCAAATATCGCAGTCTGACGAGAGCATAATTGAAGAGCTATGAAAAATTTCGTTCTGGTAGTTTTGGCAGTCATCATTTTTTTAGCCGCTTTAACGGCGACCTTATGCGAGATTTTCGGATTGCTCGACCCGGAAGGCAAGGATAAGCCGGTTCTTTATTTTTTCGCAATTACCGCCGTAATTGGTTTTCTTTTGAGTTGGTTTCTTTTGAAACTTTCAAGACAAAAGTGAAAAAACGTCAAGAAGATATGAGGGATGAAAGGTCTAAATTCATCGCTCATTCCTCTGACATTGCAAATCCGCAAAATATTTGGTTACTATTGAATCAACACACCTGTTTTGCAATACGACTAGTGTACAGTCAAGGTTGAATTGACGGGTCAGAACCGCCTGCGGTAGCGGGTGGTTGAATGTCGCCAAACGAACATCTTACTTTTAAACCATCTGCTACCGCAGACGGTTCTGACAAATCAGCCAATCCGTCAATTCAACCTTGACTGAACACTAGTGGTGCTGGGCGGAAATTTCCCAACAGGGAAAAATCAATTCGACTGTCTCCGAAACACCATTTGTAGTGAGCTTTGACTGTGGTGTTATTTCAGCCCAGCACCACTAGCAACAACTTTTGATGAAAATTAGGGTCCAGATAATAGCAGTTTTTTTGCTCTTAGATAGCTTTTTATTGTTTTCCGCGTGCGGCGGAAAGGCCGAAACTGCGCCGCCACAATCAAATACTTACCCGACCGTCGCGATCAAATCAACCGCGACGCCTGAACCTTTGCCGCCACAGCCGAAAATTCCGAATCTACAAGCCGAACTACTTGACGAACGCAATAATACGACTGCGTCGCCGATCGGTAAATTTGATTTCAAAAATTTTTCGTATCCCTTGCCGCGTGGTTGGCAAGATTCGGACGGCAAAGAAGTCGAGCTTGTCGGCGGCAAGCGTCCGATGTCGGAAGAGGAAAAGAAAATCGGTTTGTCGTTTGTTGCGGCAAAGTTTTTTGATGCCACCGGCGACGATCAGGACGAAGCCTTCGTGATTCTCAAAATTGACACGGGCGGCGGGGCACTTCCGCATCTCGTTTATGTTTTTACGTGGAAAGACGCGCAACCCGAACTTCTCTGGAATTTTCGCACCGGCGACCGAGCCGATGGTGGTTTAAAGGACATTCGCGTCGAAAAGGGCGAAACCGTGATTGAACTTTTCGGGCAAGACCGCTATATTGTCGGTGAACTCGATACGGCGAAGATCACGGGGGATGAAGAACAACTTTGCTGTCCGACGTATTTTACGCAAACCCATTACAAATGGAACGGAAATGTTTTTCGCCTCGAAGGCAAGCGTTTGACCTTTTCTTTCGCAAACAAAAACACGCCGCCGGTCGAGAATATGGTCGAACAGGTCGAAAAGCAAAACAGTGGGAAAAAATAAAGGTCTTTGGATTTTAGTAATCTATTTTTTATTGGCAATTTATCTATTGCCGATGTTTCCGCACGGCGGTTCGGCAAACGAACTGACGCGCTGGGCAACCGCAGTTTCGCTCGTCGAAAAAGGTTCGTTCGAGATTTCGTGGACAGAAGATCTGATCGGCAAAAATGTTGATACGGCGCACATCGGCGATAAAACCTATTCCAATAAACCGCCCGGAACTGCCGTTCTCGCCACGCCATTTTATGCTTTAACTAGACTTTTTATCGGTGCGCCCGACGCTTCAAATATCCGCATCAGCTGGTTTGTGATGCGGCTTTTTCTTTCAACCTTGCCGCTTCTTTTTCTCGCTTTCTGGCTTTACGGTCGCGACATTGACGAAATTTCGCTTGCCACACTTCTTTTCGGGACGCCGCTTTTCATTTACAGTTTATTGTTTTTCTCGCACGTTCTAGTCGCTGTTTTACTCTATTTCGCGTTTCGTCTGCTTTACGATACCGAACGGATCTTTTTGCGAAATTGCGCCTTCGCCGGATTTCTTTCGGGGCTTGCCGTAACTTGTGAATTTCCGGCGGTCGTTCCGGTTTTGGTTTTTGGCGGAGGATTATATTTTGCCGACAAACGCAACCAGAATCGCTGGCAAAATCTGTTCTTTTTTATCGCCGGCGGATTGCCGTTCGCGGTTCTTTTACTGATTTACAATTACGCAATTTTGGGTTCGCCGTTCGCACTTTCTTACGCTTACGAATCTTTTCCCGAATGGGCGGAAGTTGCCGGACAAGGTGTTTTCTGGATCGGTTTCCCGACGCTTTCCAATATTTATCTGCTGCTTTTTTCGCCTTCGCGCGGGTTGTTTTTCTACGCGCCGATCTTGTTTTTACCGATCGTCGCGTTTTTTACTTCGCGCGAAAAACGCACCCTTCGGCATCGCGTAAAAATTGCGGCAATTGTTGTTTCGATTTTGGTTTTGTGCGGACACGGCGCGGCGCACGGCGGTTGGGCGGTTGGCGCGAGATATTTGGTTTTCGTGCTGCCGCTCTTTCTCGATTCGTTTTTCGACGGCGAATTTTACGAATATTCAAACATCTGGCAAGGATTTTTGTTCACAATTTCGTTTTTGCTTTGCACAATGCCCGCGCTGACCTTTCCTTTTGCGCCGCCCGAATTCAAATATCCGCACAACAATTTTTGGGGTACGCTTTTGTTTGACGAAAATTGGTTCACACCAAATTTGGCGAATGTTTTCGGTATTTCGAGCAGTATTTGGACGCTGTTGCCCGCGCTCGGTTTGTTATTTGCAGTGGTTTTTATAGTTGGGCGTTATGCACGGCGACCGGAAAGATTTGCCCTCGGAATTTTACTTGGTTTACTGATCGTCGGCGGTTATCTCGCTCTGCCGAATCTCGACAACGCCGAAAATCAGTTTCGCCGCGCTAGCGTTGCCGAACGCTATTTTAAACCGTTAATGCCTCAGTAAAAAGTTAGAGAAAGATTTTCTGCCTACGCGCACACACGAAAAAAACAAAAAATCTGGTTTTTATTTTACTTTTTCATTCCTTATCGTATGTGCGCGTAGGCAGATTTAACTTTTTACTGAGGCTTTATACTTTGTAGTATAAAGTTCTTGACAAAAGAAATTACTTGGTGTAATTTTGTGAAACGATATGGCACGAACACAAACAATTCGCAAAGACGAAGCGCCAGCAGCCGAGCCGATAAATATTGGCGACCGCGCAATTGATAACTTGAAATTTATCCGCGAAACGATGGAACGCTCCGTTGTTTTTACAAGCGTTCCGGGTTACGGCGGAATTTTAATGGGCGCGACGGCGATTGCGGCGGCATTTATTGCCAATAATCAGCCGTCTGTCAGAGATTGGCTGACGGTTTGGTTGACCGAAGCGGTTCTGGCGTTTTTTATCGGCTTGCTGGCAATGTGGCAAAAGTCGAAAATCTCGAAAACCTCGCTTTTTTCGACGCCCGCGCGAAAACTTTTGATGAATTCGCTTCCGCCGTTTTTGTGCGGTATTTTTATCACACTCGGGCTTTGGCGGTTCGGACATTTCGAGCTGATGATTCCGGTCTGGATTATTTGTTACGGCGCGGCAGTCGTCTGCGGCGGCGCATTTTCCGTCAAAGCCGTTCCGCTGATGGGCTGGTGTTTTATCACGTTCGGCGCAGTCGCATTTTTTCTTCCCGCCGGTTACGGAAATTCGATAATGGGTTTGAGCTTCGGCGTTTTGCACCTCGTTTTTGGATTTATCATCGGGCGGAAATTTGGCGGGTAAAAAGTGGGAATGTGAAAGAGTGAAAAAGTGAAAAAGTTTACGCAGAAAATTAGCTTTTCCGCTTTGTTACTCTCGACACGGGAGAAATATGGCAAGAAATTTAGCATTAAAAATTGAAAGTGATTCAGACGAAGCGCCGACCAAACCGCAAGCCTTAAAAATCGAAAAAGCGGCGGAAAATGTTTCAAACGAACTTGATAAAATTATTCATGAACGAATGCGTTTGGGAATAATTTCGGCTTTGGCGGCGAACGAAACTTTGTCGTTCACGGATTTGAAGAATCTTTTAAACACGACCGACGGAAACATCAGTGTTCACGCCCGAAAATTGGAAGAAGCAGGCTATCTGACCTGCGAAAAATCGTTCAAAGGCCGCGTTCCGTTGACCGAATATAGAATTACAAACGGCGGACGTGCGGCTTTGAATCGCTATTTAAATCATATGGAAGCGTTGATCAGCGCGATGAAGAATGTTTAGAGTCCCGCCTTCAGGCGGCAAAACGCCGCGTTTCGTCGGCAGTTTTGGCACGCTGACGCGTGAAATCTAAATGAGGAGAATTTATGGGCGTAATTTTATTATTAATGACGATTGGAGGCACGATTCTCGCCGCGATTTTACTGGTGGTTTCATTTTTGAAGAATAAAAGCTGGCTGAGAAATTTTGTGCTCGGCGGCGTTGCGGTTTGGTATAGCTTTTACATCATCATTTTTCTGACGAGTTCGATTTTCAGCGAAGAAAAAACGCTCGCGCTGAACGAGCCAAAAAGCTACTGCGGATTTTATTTCGATTGTCATTTGCACACCAGCGTTGAAGATGTCCGAAAAACGACAACAATCGGCGACCGAACAGCAAACGGCGAATTTTATATTGTCAAGGTCAAGGTTTTCAGCGACGCGAAGCGTGAGTCTTTGGGTTTAATCGGCACGCAGGCAAAGGTCGTTGACGAACAAAAACGCGAATTTCGGCGCGATACAGAAGCCGAAAAGTTTTTGGGCGCACAACCCGAATTTGAAAAGCGAATTGCACCGACCGAAACTTTTACGAAAGAAATCGTTTTCGACATTCCGGTAGATGCCAAAAATCCGCGCCTCGATCTAAAGGACGGCTACGGAATTGACAACTACATCGAAGCGGTTTTGGTTGACGACGAAGACAGTTTTTTACACAAACGAAATTATTTTAGTCTGCAACAAACAACTGCCAAGTTTTAGCTGAGTTTTTGAAAAAAATATGAAAACTTTTGATGTCGTAATTATCGGAGCCGGACTTGCCGGATTGCAATGCGCCAAACTGCTCGGCAATCGCGGCGCAACAATTTTACTTGTTGACCGCAAAACGGATCTGTCGAAAGGCGTTCACACGACGGGCATTTTCGTTCGGAAAACGCTCGAAGATTTTGATTTTCCCGTTGGAACTTTGGGAAAAGCGATTAGAAATGTGACACTTTATTCGCCAAAATTAAAAGCCGTAAATCTCGAAAGCGAAAAAGACGAATTTCGCGTCGGCAAAATGGGTGTTTTGTATGAATCGCTTTTGCGCGAATGTTTGGCAAACGGTGTCGAGTTTTCAAACGGAACGCGCTACGTTTCAGCACAAGTTTGCGGTTGCGAACAAGTCAGAAC
>JANPDZ010000235.1:0-3393 GCA_031431735.1 Acidobacteriota bacterium
AAAATGTGTGTGAGACATGGCAGAAATACAGCGAACCCAAAGCAGAAAAAGGCGGCAGATATACACCGTCGCAAACCAAAAAAGGAATGGAAAGACTTATTTTGACTTTTGATGAAGAGGCGTATTTACCGAAAAAGTGCAGTGCGTTCCGCGGATCGGGACGCAAAAAAGGCAGTCAATTAGAGCCAAGAAAACAATACAAAGTAGTCAAAAAATGGGGAGAGTTGGAAGAAATCAGCAAAAATCGCCCCAAACAAGAATGAAAAGGAACAACAAAACGGTCAAATCATAAAAAACTCGCTCAAGAAAATGAGCGAGCTAGGATTGGTTTGGTCAAAAGTCTAACATAAATACTTTCACGGCTGATTTGTTCGTCGGTCAGATCCGGCGTGTCGGGATTCAGATTTGCCATCCATTCTTCAAACGCCTTTAGCCATTTTTCTTTATCCGCATCATTTTCCGAAACATCGCGCACGTCAATGCTGACGATTTCATCCTCTGGCAAATCAAGCGGTTTGAGAGGATGCAAAGCTCCGTTTTTGTAAATTGCCCGGATATTTTCGATCACGATGCGTTCATTTTAACAAAACTTTGAAATTTCACAAAAATATTCTTACGGGAAACGTTTTGTCATTCGACAAAACGCAACAAACCTATTGGCGCGTTGTCATTTGTTTTCCGTTCATCTTTGGGAAAGTGAAACGCAACGCCAAATTACTTTTGAAACCCGCGAAAGAGTTTCTGAAACTGCCGGAATTGATTTCCAAATACCCTGAAAGCTTTAACCAAAACCTCAGAAGTCTTTTCCAAAAACCCGGAAGAGTTTCCGAAGTTTGGAAAAGAGTTCGACGGTTTTCCGAAAGAGTTCCGGGTTTTTCGTTCGCTGTTTTTCAATACCTGAAATTTAAAAAAGAAAACTGCCGATGAGAAATCGGAAGATCGGAAAAAGATTTCGTGAAGTCTTTTTTAAAATTGCGCCGCCGGTGAAAATTAATTGCGTTTCGCCGATTCTTCGGCGAAACGCAATTAATTTTCACAATCTTTCAAAGGGAACGAAACCTTATAAAGGATTTCGCGCTCATTTTAGCCGCCGCACAAAAATATTCATCCGGCAAATATTTTGCCGCCTTATTCAGATAATCCCGCGCCGTCTATTCTAAAAGACTGTTGATTTTGACGAAAACTTTAATAACAATATGTCATTCGTCATAATCTAGAACTTTTGAATCATCACGATGACCATCGCTTTATCGCCTGCCATGCGGCTGTATGAAATCCAGTATCCGGCGTCTTCATATCTCATCATTTTGAAGATCGAACCGTCAGGTTTTGCCGCCATCTGTGCGGTTTTTCCGAAAACATCGGCAAATGTTGGCGGTGTCGGATGTGCGGCATCAAAGACGACCGAAACAGTCCGCACTTTCTTTTCATTATCAAACAGAAATTGCGCATTTTCCATTTCCGAAAAAACGTAAAAGACACCCTCGGCATCTTCAGACTTCGGTACGCCGAGCTTGGCGCGAACTTCGTCTGCGGTCGTGCCGATGCCGATGCCTTTGTAGCTTTGCCACGCAGGTAGATTATCTTTTTTGATGGCAGTCTTTTGGGCATTGATGCCGAGCACGAAAACGCAGATGATGATTTGCAGAAAAACGGCAATACGAACGGGAGAAAGGATTATCGAATAGTTTTTATTTGTCTTGGTTAACATTATCAGCACCTCCTTAAAGGTCTCAAAATATATAAGAGCGCATGATAAAACTTATAATTCCCTCCCTGGTTCGTCTGTAAAATCATTTGTTACCAAATCAAATACAGCCCTATCATAACGCCGATTTAATCGCATCGCAAGAGTTAAATAAACGACTTCGGCACTATTTATTAGTTAGAAATTTTAATATTTCAGAAAGAGCAATTTGCTATTGCCGCACAAAAGGCGCAGAATAAAGGCTGTTAATCCTTCTCTTGCATCGGTTTTGCCGGTGCGCTCGTCAAAGACGGTTTTTTGGGTAAGTTAAGGGAGTAGGTTCGCTTATAATTACAGAAGTCGCTCTAGAATTTTTTGAGCATCCGAAATCCGAACTCTTCGTTGCTGACCGTTTTTCTCCGAAGTCTAACTCGATTCGACACTTCTTTTGAAATTCCCTGCGGGGAAAATGGAAAATACTATTATGTCAATGAAACTTTATGTCGGAAATCTTTCCTTCAGCACATCAGTCGAAGATTTGGAAAAAGCCTTCGGCGAAATCGGCACGGTTGATTCAACCAACATCATCGAAGACCGCGAAACAGGTCGCTCACGCGGCTTTGGATTCGTCGAAATGTCGTCAAAAGAAGAAGGCGACGCGGCAATCACCAAACTCAACGGCATGGAACTGAACGGTCGTGAACTGCTCGTCAACGAAGCCAAACCGCGCGAAAATCGTGCGGGCGGCGGCGGCGGCGGCCGTGGCGGATACGGCGGCGGCGGCGGCGGTCGCTACTAAAAACTTTTGAGCATCTTCACAATGTTTAAGACAAAAAGCCTTCGGCAATTGCCGGAGGCTTTTTGTCTTAATTTAGCCAAAAACTATACGCGCGACGGAGCGGTTAATCCTTTTCAAAGTGTTTCTGGTAAAAGGCTGATGTATAAAGATCCCGCAAATAATCGCGTTATAATTAACGCCAAAATTGCGGACGCTCTATTACATACCCATTTGGCTTTTCAATCATTTCAGGTAAGAGATTATTTTTAAGATCGGCTTCTCTAATGTGTAGTTGCCCATTAACTACTCCCAAAATCTGCTTTGAGCTACGTTTTGGCGGAAAACAAGCCATTACACGTTTTTCAGGAAATAGATTTCTGATGGCACTAATTGGCGGAACTAAATCGCTGTCGCCCCCAACCAAAATTGCAGTGTCAAACTTATTTTGAAAAGCATCTGTCAGCATTTGCACGGCTATATTAACGTCCGTCTGCTTCTCATTTGGAATAAAATTCGGACGTTCACAACCGGAACATTTAAATTGACTTTCTCTATAATGTCCATAATAAATCTCTAAGCCGTTACGAGATTGCAACGCCTCAAGATAGTCGGATTGGCGTTTGCGTTTATCTTCCGGGCTAGAAATACGTGCTGTAAAATATTTTGTGGTTACTAATTCTGTATTTTCAGCATCAATTCGGTTAGCTAATTTCTGAGCAAGTTTTTGATAATCGAGCCAATAGTAACACTTCCAATTGCTTTCTTTTAAACCAAAGTAACAATTAAAACCGTCTATATAAACACTCGACTTTAGATAAAGTAGCGGACTTTTACAAAAAGATAAAGTAGCTGACTTTTACAAATCAGCTACTACTAAGGCATTCTTGAATGTATGCCAAAAAAAGCCTTAGTGAGGCACATTTTACAC
>JANPDZ010000236.1:0-6129 GCA_031431735.1 Acidobacteriota bacterium
ATCAAGGCTTCGGTTAAAGATTCAGCGGCCGCTTCGGTTTTTTTCAAAGCATCTTCAATCTCCGGTGTTTCGCCGCTAACAAGAGTTTGTTCGGCGGTTCCTAAAACGCCGTTGATTTCCTGCTGTTGTTTAATTTCAAGCGATTTGCCAAATTCAGCCATTGTCCGCCGTGTGTTTTTTATCAGCGAATCAAGCCGATTGCGCAATATGATCAGGTCTCGCGTTTCCTTGTCTTTTTCGATTGAAGTTTCGGCTTCCATAATCAGACGTTCAATTTCGTTCGGGGCAAGCCCTGAAGACGGCGTGATTTGCATTGCCTGTTCGAGTCCGGTCATTTTATCCTTTGCCGAAACATTGACGATGCCGTTAGCATCAACCTCAAATGAAACATCGATCTGCGGAACGCCGCGCGCAGATGGCGGAATACCGACAAGCTCAAATTTTCCAAGACTGCGGTTGCCGCTCGAAACTTCGCGTTCGCCCTGCAAAATATGGATTTCAACCGATTGCTGATTGTCAACGACGGTCGTAAAGGTCATCGTGTTTTTGAGCGGAATCGTCGAATTGCGCGAGATGAGTTTGACGAACAAACCGCCGCGTGTTTCGAGACCCAAGCTGAGCGGCAAAACGTCGAGCAAAACAATATCCTTAACATCGCCCGTCAAGACGCCGCCCTGAATCGCTGCGCCCATCGCGACAACTTCGTCAGGATTGATTTCTACCGAAGGATCTTTACCGAAAACTTCCGACACGGTTTTGGTGATGATCGGCGAGCGCGTCTGTCCGCCGACGAGGATCACTTTATCAATATCTCTAGGCTGAAGTTTCGCGTCCCAGAGAGCTTTTTGACACGGCTCAACGGACGATTCAACCAGATCCTGAACGAGTTCTTCAAATTTCTCGCGCGTCAAAATCGTGTTGATGTGTTTTGGTCCGGTCGCATTCGCTGCGATAAACGGCAAATTAACAGTTGTTTCGATAACGCTCGAAAGCTCGCATTTGGCGCGTTCGGCCGCCTCTTTTAATCTCTGCAAGGCGAGCCGGTCTTCCTTCAAATCAATGTGGTTGTCAAGTCTGAACTTTTCAACCAGCCAATTGATGATGCGCTGATCAAAATCCTCGCCGCCGAGGAACGTGTTACCCGAAGTCGAAAGAACTTCAAAAACGCCGTCGTTGATTTCTAAGATAGTGATGTCGAAGGTGCCGCCGCCGAGATCATAAACGGCAACTTTCTCCGACTTTTTCTTGCCGAAACCGTAGGCAAGCGCGGCGGCGGTCGGTTCGTTGATGATACGTTCGACTTCAAGCCCGGCGATTTTTCCGGCGTCGCGTGTCGCTTGCCGTTGCATATCGTCAAAATATGCCGGCACAGTGATAATTGCTTCCGTAACTTTATCGCCCAAAAATTCTTCAGCCGAGAGTTTTAATCTTTGCAGAACGATCGCCGAGATTTCGGGCGGACTGTAAACGCGGTCAAGAACCCGAATATGAGCGTCGCCGTTCGGTGCTTCCGTTATTTCAAACGGCACGGTTTCGCGCATTTTCTGCACTTCCGCTGAATCGAATTTGCGCCCGATAAGTCTTTTAACTGCATAAAGCGTGTTCGTCGGATTTGTAACCGCCTGACGTTTAGCGATCTGTCCGACGAGCCGCTCGCCTTTTTCCGTGAAACCGACCACCGAAGGCGTGGTTCTGCCACCCTCTTTATTAGGGATGATCTGCACTGCGCCGCCTTCGAGAACAGACAGGCAGCAATTCGTTGTTCCTAAATCAATACCAATTACTTTACTCATAGATTTTATTAAAACTTTCCAGGTGAAATATTGCGGAAAACGCGCGGAGTAACCCGTCAGAGACTATTCAGTTTCTAAAATATCGTCTGCCGGGTTTAAATTGCTTTCGGGAAAAGACTGATTCAATTTCGGACGGGCGGCAGCTGAAACCTTGACCATCGCCGCCCGAATAATTTTGTCGCCGATGCGGTAGCCCCGCAAAAGTTCGCCCGTGACCGTATTCGGCGGAAATTGTGCGCTTGCTTCCATCGCTACGGCTTCGTGAATATGTGGATCGAAATGCTCGCCAATCGCGGCAATCGGCGACACGCCCATCTCAGCTAAAACCTCGTTCAATTGCCGGTTAACCAAAATAATGCCTTCAAAAAACTGATGAAAATCGGGCGATTTGCCTTCGGAATGATTGGCGGCAAAATCCAGCGCGCGGTTCATATTATCCAGAACAGGCAGCATTTGCGTCGCTAAATTGCTGATCTGTGTGAGAAATATTTCGCTGCGTTCGCGCTCGATTCGCTTTTTATAATTATCAAAATCCGTCTGTCGCCGCCGCATTGTTTCGGCTAAATCAGCGCGTTCGGTATTCAATCTTGAAACTTTCTGCTTGATTTGTGCAACTTCATCTTCAAGTTCGGAAAAGGTTTTGTTATTCGGGGTGAAATTATTGACAATCGCCTTGTTTTCAGGAGTTTTTACGGGTTCAACGGCATACTCCTGTTTTATGAATGCGGACGGATTTGTATCGTCAATATCGGATTCATCAATTTCGATGGATAAATCTGCCGATATATGAAGGTCTTTTTCCTTCGCTTCCAACTCTTTGATGAAATCCTCGATTGAAAGCGAATTTTCCTCTTCAATTTCAGTGACAATATTGTCTTGATCTTCTAATTCGTTATTAAAATCCATTTTGCAGCTCGTTTGATTTAATGTAATTTGGAGATAAAAACTACCCTGAAGCAAGTAATCGGGACAGGATCTTTTTCATTGTTAGTTCAATGAATATTCTTTGGTCATGAACTTTTCGAGAATGCGGGCGACATAGCCGACGATCGAGATAATTCTCGCATATTCGATTCGGGTCGGGCCCAAAACGCTCAAAGTTCCGATTGCCGTGCCGGTGCCGATGCGGTAAGGCGCGGTAATCAATGTGCAGTTGCGCAAAGTGGAAGCCGAATTCTCGCTTCCGATGACGACCTGAACATTTCCTCTCGCCGATGAATCGCGGACGATACATTCATTGAGAATCTGCATCAGACGCGATTTTTCCTCGATCGTTCGAAGAAGTTCACGAAGTCTTTCCATATCGGCAAAATCGCGCTTGGTTAAAATATTTGACGTGCCGTCAACATAAACCTCGCCGCACTGGTCTTCTTCATCCTCGATACTCTGAGAACAAAGAATCACTGCCGTTTGCAATAATTTATCAAATAATGCTTTTTCTTCGTGCATCAATTTTAGAATCTTTGCACGAATTTCCGCCAAACTCTTGCCGCTGAATTCGACGTTCAAATAGCGCGCCGTGCGGTCAAGGTCTTCCTGTTTCAAAGTTTCGTTGAGCCGAATAATTTTGTTATGCACAATATTCGGCGCGGAAACCAATACGACAAGAACACGCTTGTCGGAAAGACTGACAAATTCGATATGTTGCAGACGATCGTTTGCCAAAGAAGGCGAAACGACGATCCCGATATTATTTGAAAGAGCCGAAAGAAGCTGTGAAGTTCTTTCCATCAGACGGTCGGGCGTGTCTTGCAGTTCGCTTTCCAAAAACCCGAATTCATTGCCGATAAAGCGCAAATCTTCTTTGGAAAGACTCAAGACACCGAGCAGATTGTCAACATAAAAGCGATAACCTTTATCAGTCGGAATGCGTCCGGCAGAAGTGTGCGGCTGTTCAAGCAAGCCCGTTTCTTCCAGTTCGACCATCACATTTCTGATGGTCGCCGAACTCAAACCGTATGAATTGACAAATTTTTCCGCAATCAATTTTGAACCGACCGGTTCACCCGTGATGAGATGTTCGCCGATAATTGCCGTCAGAATAGATTGCCCGCGAAGATCGGGATAATTTATTTTTTCTGAAGTTAAATTTGAATCACGGATAGACATCTTATTTTGGTGGGTTTGATGCACGCCGTCGAAAACGGTATGCTTCCGCTATTAAAACAGATAACATTTTTAAGTTAAATCTGTCAACAATTATTAGTTAAACTGTGATTAACCGACATAAACTTTACCGGATTCCGCAAAATGTTCTTTCAATATGACCGAAAAGCTCGACCAAATCAGATTATTTTACGAAGAAGCCTTTCGCATTTTTGACGCGAAACGAAAACCTGCCGAGATCGAAGTTCGTTTTTACCCGTACATCGGCATCAATCACACGATTCGCGTCCGCGAAGGCAAAGTTTTTGTCCGCCTCGCCGAGATTTGTGAGGCGATGCCCTTAACAGCGCAAAAAGCTCTCGCCTTTATTCTCGTCGCCAAACTTCTCAGAAAAAAAATTCCGCCCGGAGCGCGGGAAATTTATTCCGGTTTTATCAAAACGCAGGAAATGCGCGACAAGGCACTCGAAAATAAAAAAACTCGCGGACGCAAAATCATCAGTTCGGCGCAGGGAAATTATTACGATCTGGACGAGATTTTTGATGATCTGAACGAAACTTATTTCAAAAGTTCGTTGCCGAAACCCGTGCTGACGTGGTCGTCGCGTAAGACTTACAGAATCCTCGGGCATCACGATTCGGCGCACGAAACGGTTGTTGTCAGCTGTTCGCTCGACGATAAAAAAGTGCCGAAATACGTCGTTGAATTCGTCGTCTTTCACGAAATGCTGCATATTTTTCACCCGACGATCCACGAAAACGGCAGACGCTACAATCACACGCCCGTCTTTCGCCGCAACGAGAAAAAGTTTCGGTATTTTGAAGAAGCGGAAAGCTGGATCGAGCAAAACGTCAAACATTTAAAACGGAAAGCGAAAAAATAATTTCACCACCAAGATATGACTACTGAAGAATCACCAACTCTTTTTTGGACAAACTCAAAAAATGGTTTTTGATATTGCGAGTTTATGTTAAAATCAGAACGAAAAGAAGACTGTCCAAGTAAACGTTACCTGAACAAGTCTTCTTCCGTTGAAAACTTGCGAGTGCTAGTCGCTAGAGTTAAGGTAGGTTAAGATTGCAGTCTTAACCTACCTATAGCGGTAAACTTTACTGCACTTTTGATTATGAGTCAAGTGCTGTTTTATTTTCCGCTGTTCGAGCGATGGATCATTCGTAACCAAACCGATTAAATATCGATAAATTTATAGGAGTATACAAATGAAAAGTCTAAGGACTAACATCGTTCGATTTATTTCGTTGATTGCGTTAAGTTTAATCTGCTGTTTTTCAGGAAACAGTCAGGACGCAATTAAAACCGCAACTTTGAACCAAGACGAGTCTTTGCTCAATGCTAATATTTCCAAAAGGGAAGAAGTTGATAAAAAGTTTTTGGAACAATCAAAAGCATTAGAGTCAATAATGAGTTATATATCGGGCGGCGGACTGAAACCAGTCGTCTTTGATATAGACGGAGCTCGAAAGGCAGGATTCGATTCTGAAATAATTGAATTGGCGGAACAATTAGCTTCTGCTACTAATGCACTTTTGGAAAATTCTGCTAGTTTCGCAAACAATTTGGAAGAGGTTGATATTAGCCTAGTTCCACTTGATTTGGAACAGTTTCCCGCACTAAACAATTATTTTGAAAAAGCAACTGAATTCAATCGGAAAAATCAGCTTTTAAAAGATCTAATCCCAACCGATGAATTTACTATTGAAACGGCATACAGTAAATGCGGATTTTACACAAATCCGTTACCAAGCCGTGCCGCTCCTTGGAGGACGTTTTACAACATTTCCAACCCAGATTCGACCCTTCGTTCATGGGGCTATCATGGAACGCTTAATTTAGTTGGTGGCGGATATACAAGGGCACAAACTTACTCTTGGTTTTATTGTGGTTTTGGCACTTTTCGTGACCATGCATATATTTATCAGGGTAATAAAATCAAGGAGCAGAACTATTCAGGATGGACTCCACGAGGAGAACCCAATCCAGAAGTTTATGCTTCTGGCCCATGGCCATATGCAGTTTGACCAGCTTACGTGTATTGGTGGCATACAACTTTTTAACCTTTTAACTAATGACTCCTGATTCGCTCAAAAAAAGACCGAGTTCGGGATTAAATTTTTGAAAATGCAAACAAACGATTATTTCTGAGAAAAATTACATCAAAATCTTTGGTTTATGCAAAAAATCTTATCAAATTTTTGGTTTTTGCAGAAAA
>JANPDZ010000237.1:0-2884 GCA_031431735.1 Acidobacteriota bacterium
ACCGACGGCGAGTTAAGAATCTTGATCGAAAAAGATTTTGTTTGCTTGAATCCACGCAAAGACGAAGCCGAAAACGACAATTTCCCGCATCCCAATCAAGACCAATCCTGCTAAACGAACTTTTTTTACATTTATTTACCGAAAATATGATTCAAGTCATATTTTCGGAGGAAAAGCGCGCTCATAATGCTGTATTGAAATAGTAATTATTTGAAAAACAAACAGACATCACGGAGGAATTATGCAAAATTTTACAACAAAAACGGTTCGGAAAATCGCATTGGAATTGCCGATAACAACACGGGTCTTTGAGGAATTTAAGATTGATTATTGTTGCGGCGGCAGAAAGATGTTTTTGGAGGCTTGCCGGAATGTCGGCGCAAATCCGCAGATTGTCTTGCAAAAAATTGAAGATGTGTTGGAAACCGACGGCGAAAATGAATTTGATTGGCTGGCAACCGCGACACTTACGGAACTTGTTGATCACATCCTTGAAAAACACCATATATTTACAAAATATGAACTCGCGCATCTGACGCCTCTGATGGAAAAAGTCGCCGTTCGGCACGGTGAAAACCATCCGGAATTACTTGAATTAAAAGAAACTTTCGAGACTCTTTGCGATGATCTCGGTCCGCATCTTATCAGGGAAGAAATCGTGCTCTTTCCATATATCAAAGAACTCGAAACCGATCTTTCGAAACAAATTCGCGCATCTTCGCCGTGTTTCGGAACGGTTCAAAATCCGGTGCGGATGATGATGATCGAACACGAAACGGCCGGCGAACTCTTGCTGAAAATGCGCGAACTTTCCAATGATTACACATTGCCTGAAGGCGCGTGTCCGAGCTACACGGGACTCTATCACCGGTTTGCCGAACTTGAGCGCGATCTTCATCAGCATATTCATTTGGAAAATAACATTCTGTTTCCGCGGGCAATCGAACTTGAACAAAAGACGTTTTCGCTGATGATGTCGTAAGATTGAATGGCTGTGAATGTTTTGACGATAAACGCGAAAAGACAGGTCCGGGTGCGCGGTATTGCTTTGCCGAATGAACACGGTTCGTGGGGATTTTTGTTTGAACCTCTGGTCGCGGCGGTCGCCGTCGCGCCTTCGTTTGCTTCAATTTGGATTTCCCTACTCGTCATCGGGGCATTTCTAACGCGCCAACCGCTCAAGATCTTGCTTTCCGATTGGATGGCAAAACGAAATTCACCGCAAACGGCCGTCGCACTTAAATTTGTCCTTTTTTACGGGGCGATTTTTTCGGTCGGACTGGCGGGAAGTTTCACCTTTGCACGCCTTGAAAATTTTGTTCCGTTTGCGCTCATCATTCCGTTTGCGCTCTATCAAATTTATTGCGATGTTTCGCGGCAAAGCCGACAACTCCTGCCCGAATTGACCGGAGCAATTGCCATTTCGTCTTCGGCGGCGGTCATCGCGCTCTCCGGCGGTTGGACGTATCCGGCGGCAATCGCTTTGTGGGGAATATTTGTTGCCCGTCTGATTCCTTCAATTCTATATGTGAGAAATCGTCTGCGGCTCGAAAAAGACAAAGAGTTTTCAATGATCGTTGTCATTGTTTCCGGTTTTGTGGCAGTCGGCGCAATCGGAATGCTTGCCGGAAACGGTTTGGCCTCAAAACTTACTTTTGCAGTCTTTGTAGTTTTGCTTGGCAGAGCATTGATCGGAATGTCGCCATACCGCCGTCAAGTGAAAGCCATGAAAATCGGCATTTGGGAAGTAATTTACGGAGTTTTGACGGTTTTGTCAGTTATCGCAGGATACTATTTTCAAATCTGAATGAATGAAACCCATGATTCATATTTACAATCCCGTTGAAATGCGAATCAGTAGTTGAAATAAATGTTGAAATAACTTGGTTTTTCGCTACGTTCTCGGCGCCTCTGCGTGAAATATTTTCTCACGCTTTAGAAGCAAAGAACGCAGAGAGAAGCACTTAGTAACCAGCAAATTATTTCAACTACTGATTCGCATTTGAATCCCGGCGTTTGGGCTTTAATCACAAAATGTTTTGAAGTAAATCTGCTCTAAAGTTGACCACATTCAAAAAATTCTTCGTCCATTTCTCCCAAAACTGGTAAAATTTGACGGATTTTCTTGTCTTTATCGCTGCCGACTCGCTCAAAAAGTGCCGCACTCGCCAATGCCAGATATTCAATTTCAGATGCAGCCAGCGATTTAGTGATTGCTTCGACAAATTTTGCAAGGTGTTCTTCAATAAATTTCTGAGCCGCTTGAGCCGTTATTTGCATATTTTCCCGGTCATCCGATTCGTTGGCAAACGCTTCTTTTAATTTCAGATACGCAATAAAACCGGTTTCAACGGCGATGTGGTCAGGAACTTCATCTGTTTTCGGCTGATATGAAAACGCCTTCTAAAACGCCGCCAGCTCGGACAATAAAAACCCTGGCTGAACCCAGCTACGATAAGTGACTTCGCGCCCCGGAGCCGGTCCGCCGGGACCGAAAATTGAATGATAGAGCACTTCACTCGCTTCAATTTCTGCCAGTTTTGCCGCTTTTTTGAGTTTTTTGTCACCAATTTCAGCGGCAAGATCTTTGACTTGTTTTTGCCAATCGCCAACCGGACATTCAAAAAAAAAGAATATTTTCAACTGTAATTTTCTTAGTTTGTGCTTTCATATTTTCCCTGCAATTGTCATTTTGATAGTTTCAACACGTCGCTACCGCTCTGTGTTCTGACCTATTTCATCGCATTACTGAGCGGTCTAAAAATTGCGTTGCCCGGAAAATAAGAAAGTTGCCCGCGAATAAACGCTAAAAGACGCTAAAAAAAGCGAAAATGATTCAATCTAATTTTCTATTTCGTGTCTTTCGCGTCATTTCGCGGGCAAC
>JANPDZ010000238.1:0-13582 GCA_031431735.1 Acidobacteriota bacterium
GTTTGGCGGTAGCCAATGGTTGAACTCCCGCTAATTAAAAGTCGAGTTAAACCATTGGCTACCGCCAAACCTTCTTCTGACTCCGAGATTAAACTATCCGGCCTTGCGGGCAACTTCCTTAAAACTTTCGCCCTTGAAAAAGCCACGAATAGCATTGAAAATGCGCCGCAAAGCCCGAAAAGCCTTCGGCGCACACCAGGTAAAGAAAAGCGCGAAAATTATCAAAACACCGGCGATAATAAACGGCGCAAAAACTGCCAGAAGCGAACCAACAAAAGCGATTACGTCTTCGACAATGGATAAAACCCAATTTGAAACAGGTTCGGGCGAAAGATTTGCGCCGGCGCGAAGTGCGGCTTTCGTGCCGTGTGACGAAAGCGCGAGACCGCCGCCGAGCAAGGTTGAGACCACATAAAAGGGCGCGCCTTCGTTGCTTGTCGCCGCATATGCAACGGCCGCGCCCGCCGGAACGCGGATAAATGTATGAACAACATCCCAAACGCTGTCAACATACGGCACCTTATCGGCAACAAACTCGACTAAATAAAGTCCGCCCGCAATGCCGATGATCCACCAATTATCAAGCACCTCCAACCCGCCGGGCAACGGTTTTGTCAATGCGAACTTTTGAAGCAGCCCGAGAACCGTCACAGTTGCATAAAGATTAATGCCCGAAGTCCACGCTGAACCGAGTGCCAAACTCAATGTCGAAAACCATTCCATAATCATTCACCATTTAACATTTATCAAAAACGATTGTCGGGAAAATTTTGTTCAATGATAAATGTTATTCTTCATCCTCTTCCGCGCCGTCTTTTTTGAAGCCGAATTTTTCAAGGCGGTATTGCAGCGTCCGAAACGTCAAACCCAAAAGACGCGCCGATTTTGTGATATTGTTGTCGGTTCGATCCATCGCCTGCATGATTAAACTGCGTTCGACATCTTCAAAATTGACGCCTTCGGGCGGCAACTTAAAAAGATCGTTTGACGAAGCAGTCGAACGCGAGCCTTGCGTCATTTCGGGCGGCAGATCGTCGAGCGTAATGGTGTCGTTTTCGCATAACAAAATCGCGCGTTCGATTGCCGATTCGAGTTGGCGAACATTGCCCGGATAACTGTAATCTTCCAAAAGACGCTTGGCTTCACCGCTCAGATTTATTTTGCGATTCGTGTTGCGCGTGTGTTTTTTGATGAAATAATCCATCAGTAGCGCAACGTCCGAGCGGCGCATCCGAAGCGGCGGAATTTCGATGCTCAAAACATTCAGGCGATAATACAGATCTTCGCGGAACGAACCTTCCTGCGTCATTTTCAGCAGATCGCGGTTGGTCGCGGCAACGACGCGAACATCAACATTGAGTTCCCGTGTCGCACCGACGCGCCGGATTTGTTTTTCCTGCAAAGCACGCAAGATTTTTGCCTGCAACGAAATATCGAGCTCGCCAATTTCGTCGAGAAATAGAGTTCCGCCGTCAGCGATCTCGAACAAACCTTTTTTCTCGTTGACCGCGCCCGTGAACGAGCCTTTTTCGTGTCCGAAAAGTTCCGATTCCAAAAGATTTTCGTTGATCGCCGCGCAGTTGACGGCTTGAAAGATCTGATCGGTGCGAAGCGAATTGTTGTGAATCGAACGCGCAATGAGTTCTTTGCCCGTTCCCGATTCGCCGCGAATCAGCACGGTTGAATTCGATTTCGCAACTTTTAAGATCATCTTTTTGACCTTATCCATTTCCGGCGAACCCGAAACGATCTCCGCGTCGAGGTTCGTCAGTTTGTTGAGCGCACGCGAAATTGTTTCCAGAAGTTTTTCGCGGTCGTAAGGCTTTTGCAGATAATCGAAAGCACCAAGACGAAGCGCGTCAACCGCCGAATCAACTGTCCCATGCGCCGTTAAAAGCAAGACGATGATTGATTTATCAAAATCCGTCAGTTGCTTCAAAAGATCAAGCCCGCTCATTCCGGTCATTTTCAGATCGGACAAAACAAGGTCAAAATGCCGGTCGGCGACAAATTTCATCGCCGCTTCGCCCGAACTTGCCGTCGTCACGTCGTAGCCTTCGCCCGACAGAATCATTTCCAAAATCTCGCGCTGAGATTTTTCGTCGTCAACTACTAAAATTGATTTTCTAGCCATAAATTAATTATTATTGCGCCTTTTCAAAAGTATAATTGCAAAATCGAATAAATTCTAAAGTTCGCCAAACATTTGCATAAAAAGTCCAACAAACTTCAGTTTGTTGCATTCCGTCGCAACAAAGAGCGGCAAAGTGCGTTCCGCGTTTGTTCTCTGAACGAAAACCTATTCTTTAACTTTCGGCAACTTTACAACAAAATGCGTGCCTTCATTCAGGTTAGATGTAACTTCAATCGTTCCGTTATGAACGTCAACGACCTTTTGCACGATCGCCAAGCCCAAACCCGTGCCGGTTTCTTTGGTCGAGAAATACGGCTCGAAGATCTTTACCAGATGTTCTTCGGGAATGCCGCGCCCCGTATCACTGATCTCGATTCTAACAAATTCCGCATCGGGCGCGATTTTGACGCTTAAATTTCCGCCGTCGGCTTCCATCGCTTGGACGGCATTGATAAAAAGATTGTTGAAAAGCGAGCGCAGATATTCCGCGTCAGCCAGGATGCGGGGCACGTCTTCGTGTTCGACAAGGCTGATCTTGATATTGCAATCGGCGGCTTGCGCTTCGACAATTCGGAGCGAATCTTCGATGACTTTGCGAATATCGGTCGGCTGTAAATTCAGATTCGGCGGACGCGAATAACTCAGAAAATCGCTGATTTGCTGATTGATTCGCGCAACTTCCGACTTTAACTGGGCGGTCAGTTTTTCAAAATCTTCGCGTTTCTTTGCGTCTTCGGGTGTAAATTTGGCGCGCAGATGGTCGAGCGTTAAATTTATGTAATTCAAAGGATTGCGGATCTCGTGCGCGATCGCCGAGCCGAGTCTGCCGACGACCGCCGACTTTTCCACTTCCTGCAATTTCGCTTCGAGCTCCTGTTTCTTTTCGAGTTCCGCCGTCATTTCGTTAAAACGCGCCGAGAGCTCGCCCAACTCATTGCGCTGTCCGCGTTCATCGACGCGAACACACAAATTTCCCGCTGCAACCTGCCGCGCCGCGTTTGATAAATCGGAGATCGGGCGCGTAAATCGCCAGACCAGAAGAAGCGTAATAATAGATGAAGACAACAGCACGAGAAGTGTATAAACGAGCGGACGCGCCGCTTTTTTGGCGGATTCTTTTTTGTCGCTTTTGAGAATGACCATCACATACCAGCGGCCTTTGCTAGTATCAACCGGAATAACGTGAGCTTCGCCATCTGATTCACTGTCAGGATTCAAGATCGCGTTGGGAAATTTATCAAAATCCGCGCCCAACCGTTTGCTTTCGATGAGCGGCGGCAGATTTCGGGCATCTGACAGATTTTTGTAAATTGTCTCCTGGTTGTCGCCTTCGGTCGGAATCAGATCTTCGGAATTGAGGCTGTCGGTGATCTGCCAATTTTGATTGATAACAATAATGTCCTGAATTCGTTCGTTGATCTTATCGTCAAAAAATGTCTGATCTTCGCGCTTAACCAGATCTGACAGATAATCTTTTGAGGTCACACCGCCCGTCCCGAGCGCAAAGCCGGCGACCAAAGCCTGTTCCTGCCGCTCACGGAGAAAATTGTTTTCTTCCTGCGCTTTCAGATTCAGAAAATATTGAAAACTAAGCGTCGCGATCAAAAGAAATACCAGAATTATCAGAAGTCGGCCGCGAAATGTGTTTAGGAAATTCATCTTTTTGGTTTTTGGTCTTTGGTTTTTGGCTTTTGGTTTTGGTCTTTAGCTTTCGTTTTTACTTTTATAAGTTACGCAGTTGAAAATTCTCAATCAACCGTAAAACAGACTGTTAGTCTGTTTTGCCTGCCGCTTGAATCCTATTGCAACGGTTTTAAACAGACTAATCAGGCGCGTTTTACGGTTCCTTTTTATTTTCAACCATTTTTTATCAACTGCGTAATTCCTAACTTTTTACTTTTACCTTTTACCTTTTGCCTTTTGCCTTTTTACCTTTTTTCGCTTCTGAATGTTATAGTCAATATTAGCTTTGAAGCAAATTATCGAAGCAACTTAATCGTTTTTTGCTTCATCATTAATCCGACTCTCCTCAAAAAGTCAAGCCCGATACATAACAAAGAGAGAGGTTATTACCGATGTTTCTTGCCCCCCAAAAGTTGTATTTCAAACTTATTTTCACGCTTTTGTTGATTTTTACTGCCGCCAATCTCAGTTTTGCGCAAAAGAAAAAACCAACTTTACAGAAACAACCCGCTTCAAAAAATCAGCCGCTCATCAAAAAAACATCGTCGGTCAAAGAGACAAATTCAAAAAACAAACCTGAGAGCAAGATGAAACGCGCCGAAGCCGATCGGATCGCGGAAATAAAACGCGCCGAAGAAACGCGCCGCCGCGCCGCTTTGGAAGTACAACGCCGCCGCGAGCAAGCCAATCGCGAAGCGCTGGCCAGAAAATTAAATTTTGAAAGCGGGCTTCGCACCCAAACCATTGAGAATATTACCGGCGACAATACTGACGGCGAAGATTTGGAAGTTCGCCGCGCCGCCGTCAATGCTTTGGGTAATCACGCCGGAACGGTCGTCGTGCTCGACCCGCAAACCGGCAGAATATTAACAATCATCAATCAGGATTGGGCGATCACAAAAAGTTTCAAGCCGTGTTCGACCATCAAGCTCGTCACGGCCGTCGCAGGTTTGAACGAAAATATCATCAATCAGGACGGAAACATCGCGCAATCGAATTTCGGCTTAGTTTTGGACGATGCAATTGCTTATTCAAACAACGCTTATTTTCAAAGAGTCGGCTCAGGTTTGGGCGGTCAGAAAATGGTTTCCTACGCCCGAATTCTTGGTTTGGGCGAACCAACCGGTTTGAATGTCGAAGGCGAAACCGGCGGACGAGTTCCGTTTAATAACAACAACGCCCGAATTTATTCACACGGCGACGATTTTGAAGTAACGCCTTTGCAGCTTGCTGTTCTTGTTTCGGCAATTTCCAATGGCGGAAAACTTATTGTTCCGCAAATTCCGCGCACAAAGATCGAAAAAGCGAATTTTCGGGGCTATATGAAACGCCAGATCACTTTACCGTCGAAATCTTTGCAAAGAGTTATTCCCGGAATGGTCGGCGCGGCAAGCTACGGCACCGCGCGGCGCGGCGTTGATCCGTTACTCGAAATCGCCGGCAAAACAGGTTCGTGCATCGGGCAAGGTTCGTGGCTCGGGCTTTTTGCATCGGTTGCGCCGATTGAAAATCCGCGCCTCGCGGTCGTCGTCATCTTACGCGGACAATCGGAACGCGGAAAATATGCGGCGGCTGTCGCCGGCAGCATTTATAATTCACTGCGAAATCGCCTCAAAGTTACCGGCAACCAAACCGTCGCCAAACTGCCGCTTGAAATAAAACCGCAATCGAAGGTTGATGCCAAAACTTCCGCCGATCTCGACGATGCCGAAACAGACGATTCGGACGACAACGGGTCTGTCCGGCAAGGCAAAAAAGGCGACGAAAATATTTTGAATAAAGATTCGAAAGAAAAACCGGCGACTGTTACGATTCCGAAAACTACCAAAAACCCCGAACAAAAACAGCCGCCTTTGTTTCCGACCATCATTATCACGAAAAAAGAGGAAATAACCCGTCCGCGTATTGTTATCCAAAAACCCTGATAGTTCGCGCTTATTTTTTCATCAGCGATTTGTAAAAATAATGAAAAGTTTTAGGTTAAAACTTTTCATTATTTTCATTTAAGGTTTCTATTGATGATGGTTTTCCTTTTTCCGACATTTCATTTTTCTTAAAAATCTATATATTCTCAACTTTTAGCTTGACACAAACGCGAATTTTGCGGGATTATTTAGTTTTCGTCCCCAACGGATTTTGTTCGTCTATCAAAAGATATTCAGACTAAGTTTTGTGCAAATATTTGCAACCCTTTTTTTACATAGACCATCTATGTTTTCGCAAATCGTTGAAACTTTCATAAGTTTTCGGTTTGCCAACAAATTTTAAGAATTAACGCGCTTTGGAGGATATTAATTTAATGAAAACCTTATTTAAAGTTTTGGTGCTGGGCATTTTCATAACAACGATCGGAGTTTTATCGGGCATTGCCCAGGAACAAGAATGTGCTGATCTGGCAGTCTGTTTTGAAAAGTTCAAAGCAGAAAAAAAAGGCGATTGCGCTAAAAAAGAAGCGTCAATTGCCACCGGAAACAAAATTATCGAAAAATTTGGCAATGACGAATTGAATGTCGAAATCATTAATTACGTTAAAAAACAGATTCCTATTCTTGAGAACGAGGTCAAGGTTTGCAAACGCATCGCACTTTATGATTCAAGCTATAAAACCGACAATTGGAGTCAATTTATTAGTGTCAGCAAAGAAATTATTGCCGACCAGGCAAATACATCGGCGCCGTTGGGTCTTGATGTAATGCTCGAAATGGTGATGGTAAGTTATGAGAAACAAACTCTAAAGAAAGTTGACACTTACAACAACGAAACGCTGAGTTTCGCGAAAACGGCGATTCAGAAATTGGAAAGCGGCACGGGTTCACAAACCGGAAAATTCGGCACCTTTAACCCTTTCAAGACAAAAGCATATCCTGACGGCAAATCAAATGCGCTCGGCTGGATGAACTATATCATCGGTTATATCAATTACTACCGTTTGGGAACAACCGATCCGGGCAAGAAAAAAGAAGCCCTTCAATATTTCTACAAAGCAACGCAATATACGGGAGAAAACAAAGTTGATCCGACAATTCCCGAACTGTTCGGCAAGTATTATTTTAGTGAAGCGGCCGAATTAGACAAAAAATATCGGATGCTTCGGACCGCCAACAACAATACTGATAACGAGGAAAGCAAAGCCGTTATTGCAATGGCAAGAGGCTATGCTGACCGCGGAATTGACGCTTTCGGCAGAGCCATAAAATTGGCGGCAGCAGACACAACAACAACACCTGCATATAAAGCGACTCTCAAGAGTTCAGTGACTGACCTTTATAAATTCCGGTTCAACATCGCGGCGACTGCGCCAACGCCGGATTTGGACAAATATATTTCGGATTTGCTGGCTAAACAACAATCGATGCCGGACCCGTCAACTGAAGTCACGCCGGTTGTTGAAGAGGTGAAACCGACCACGACAACAACGACCACGACGACACCGACGACGACCAAACCGACAACGACAAAACCAACGACGACTAAACCGGCAACGACAAAGCCGGCGACGACCACCACGACGAAGCCGACAACTTCGACGACGACCGGAACGACGGTCAAAAAACCGGTCACCAAGAAAAAAGGAAATCGTTAATTTTCCGCGGTTAATTCTAAAAAAGAAAGCCAAACGCAAAAATCAATGCGTTCGGCTTTCTTTTTTGCTGAGTTTTTCATTAAAATGAGCGTCTGATGTCAAAAATTCTCGCAAAACTCGAACGGCGGCTCGGCTATAAGTTTCAGGACATTGAATTGCTCGAACGCGCCGTTACGCATCGTTCGTGGGCGCACGAAAAATTGCCCGACGGCGAAGACGAAAAAGTGCGCGAACTGCAAAACGAATCGTTTGAATTTGTCGGCGATTCGGTTCTCGGATTAGCGATCGCCGAACAGCTTTATCTCAAAAATCCGGCAGCGACCGAAGGCGATCTGACATTGATGAAACATCATCTTGTCAGCACCGAAACGCTCGCCAAACTGGCAACAAATCTCAAGCTGGGCGAGTTTATGCGCGTCGGTCGGGGCGAGGAAAAAACCGGCGGAAGACATAAACAGGCACTGCTCGCCGATACGTTCGAAGCCATCTTAGCGGCGATCTTTTTTGATGGCGGGTATGTATCGGCGCGCAATTTTGTCAATCGGATCTTCGAGGAAGAGCTTCGTCACGCGACACCGCGCAGTTCGATTGATTACAAAACTTTATTGCAGGAAACGCTTCAGGCAAACAAACTTGCGGCACCGACGTATAAAGTGATCAAGACCGAAGGTCCGCCGCATCAACGAACTTTTTTTGTCGAGGCAAAATGGATAGGCGGCAAGGTCAGCGGTCAGGGCATTACGATCAAACAAGCCGAAATGATGGCGGCAAATCTCGCTTTGCAAGAATTGAAAGCGGAAAATCTGCCCGAAACACGACAAATAAATTGATTTGTTTTATCCTTTAAGTTAAGTTCCTTGTTAACCTTCCTTCAGCCGTGAAATCATTCGCAAAAATGCAGGTTTCGGTTGTTTGCGAAACCAAACATTGTGAAACGTTTTCACGCCTCAAGGCGTAACATATACAATTTTTTGAAATTATGAGTAAAGACGAAAAAGAAATACCCGACGAAAAACCGACCGGCCCGCCGAAATCAATAGTTCGGGAATATTTTGAATCATTCGTGGTCACATTGGTGATGGCAATCTTTGGAATGACATTTGTTCTGCAAGCCGTCACCGTTCCGACCGGTTCGATGCAAAACACGATTCTGGTCGGCGATTATCTGCTGGTCAATAAATTCATCTTCGCGCCGGGCGGCAAACCGCTGCCGTTTATGCCGCAACGCGAAATCGAACGCGGCGATATTATCGTTTTCAAATTTCCGGGTTTTCCGAAGGAATTAAATAAATCCAAGGAAACAAAAGCCCAAGCTGGCGTCCCCTATCAAACGAATTTTGTAAAGCGCGTCGTCGGGTTGCCGGGCGACAAAATTGAAGTTCGCGGAAACGACGTGTATATAAATGACAAGATATTGTCTGAACACAAAATCATCGGCGATTCCGATATTGAAGAAGCTGCCTTAAATACAAAAGAAATCGCACCGCGCCAGCCTGACCAAAAATATGACGTTTATTATAAGGAAGATGCCATCAAAGGTTTAATAAAAGAAAATGATTACGCATTTGCCGCGCAAGGAAAACCATACACAGTGCCCGAAGGCAGTTATTTTGTGATGGGAGACAGCCGAAATCGCAGTTTAGACAGTCGTTATTGGGGACCTGTCAGCCGCGATCTGATTGTCGGACGCGCAATGTTCGTTTACTGGTCATGCGACCGCGGCACAAGCGACGGAAGCTTTTTTAGTTGTATCACACACCCGCGTCTGAGCCGCATCGGCACACTGATTAAGTGATCTTTTTTTCACCACAAAGACACAAAGTACACAAAGATTTTTATAATTTTAGGAGTTACGCAGTCGATAAAAAATTATTGAAGTTAAAAAAGGAGACGTAAAACAGACTGTTAGTCTGTTTTTCCTGTCGCTTGATGCATTTTGCGGCGGGTTTAAACAGACTAACAGTCTCAGTAGATCCAAATTTGTAAAAAAGCCTTTGCCAATCGCAGCCTAAATTCACTTGACGATTCTCGTATTTCCGTTTGAAACCCTTGGAATAATGGATAATGGATAATTGATAATTGATAAATATGCTTGACGGACAACCGAATTTATCCATTACCAATTATCCATTATCCAATACGCGCAGCAGTTTCTTTCGATAATTGTCTGAATTTTGGATCTACTGACTCTGTTTTACGTTTCAACTGCGTAACTTCTAAATTTCTTTGTGGCTTTATGGTGAATTTTTTTATGATGAATTTAAAGTTTAGCGAAGAAATTGCCACCGCGCTTGAAAACAACAAACCGATTGTCGCGCTCGAATCAACCGTCATCGCCCACGGTTTGCCGTACCCGAAAAACCTCGAAACCGCACTGAGTTTAGAAAAACAAGTGCGGAGCGGCGGCGCAATTCCCGCCACGATCGCCGTTTTCGACGGCGCATTTTGTGTCGGCTTAACCAAAACTCAAATCGAACGACTTGCCACCGATAAAAATATCCGCAAGATCTCGCGGCGCGATTTGCCGATCGCCGTCGCCCGAAAATTAAACTGCGCGACGACCGTCGCAACGACCGCCTTTATCGCGCACGCGGCGGGAATCAAGGTTTTTGCAACAGGCGGAATCGGCGGCATCCATCGCGGATTTTCGGCGGATGTCTCGGCCGATCTGCCCGAACTTGCCCAAACACCGATGACGGTCGTTTGTTCGGGCGCGAAAATCGTTCTCGATTTGCCGGCAACCCGCGAATGGCTCGAAACTCACGGTGTTTCCGTGCTTGGCTGGCAATGCGACGAACTTCCCGCTTTTTATTCACGAACAAGCGGTCTGACGATTGATGAACGCGTCGAAACTGCCGGAGAAGTTGCCGCGATCGCCCGGGCGCGTGATGATCTGAAAATGCAAAACGCGATTCTTTTAACCGTTCCCGTTCCACCCGCCTTTGAAATCGAATTCGCTGAACTCGAAAAAATTCTCGCTGAATCTTTAACGCTTGCCGCCGAACAAAATATTAACGGCAAAGAGATCACGCCGTTTCTGCTCGGGCAAATGTCGGAGCGAAGCGCGGGAAAAACATTGCTGGCAAACATCGCACTTCTCGAAAACAACGCCCGCATCGCCGCGCAGGTCGCCGTTTCGCTTTCGTTTTAAGTTCCAAGTTCCAAGTTCCAAGTTTAAGATTCGCAGAGCCGGGTTCGATTATCTCAGAACCGGGTTCGGAGTGCCGAATACTAAGTTCGGAGTGGTTGGAACCAACACGGCTCTTGCAAAGTCAGAAAAAGCGGGCGCAAAGCACAATGGCGTTAAGTTAAGGAGAAAACGTAAAACGCGCCTGTTAGTCTGTTTCCTCTGCAATGATCGAAGTTTCTTTGTTTTCTGCGGTTTAGCTTGCCAACGGTAAAACAGACTAACAGTCTGTTTTACGATTTATGCGAATTTTCGCTTAACTTAACGCCATTGTGCTCTGCGCCCGATCTTTTAGCAAACACTTTACCTGTAACTTTTTACTGAGGCATTACTAATGCGTCAATAAAAAGTTAGAACAAGAAAACTGCCCGCGAATTTACGCGAATTTACGCGAATTTATCACAAATATATCAACAAACTTTCTTTTATTCGCGCTTTTTCGCGTTTATTCGCGGGCAGAAAAAATCTTTGGCTTCAATCCTTCTCATTCTTAACTTTTTACTGACCGATTACAAAATTTTCAAAAAAAGTCTTGCCAAAACCTTTTTTGATTTGCCAGACGACTCACACAATTAAATGTCGCCGAAGTTGCAAGTGCAACACGGGGGAACCAAACAGTGGGGCGCATCCTAAATTAGGGACGGAGCGACAAAGAGACGGAGCGACGGGGAGACGAAGCGACGGGGAGACGGAGCGACGGGGAGACGAAGTGACGGGGAGACGAAGCGACTTGTTCAAAATCTCAAATTGAATATTTCAAACGAGGATTCTTTAAAAAAATCTCCGCGTTTCCGCGTCACTTCGTCACTCCGTCACTTCGTCACTCCGTCACTTCGTCGCTTCGTCGCTCCGTCGCTTCGTCACTTCGTCACTCCGTCTCCCCATCGCTTCGTCGCTTCGTCACTCCGTCGCTCCGTCACTCCGTCGCTTCGTCTCAATTCACCGCTTCCATTTTTTCCTTCAGCGCATCCATCCGTTTTTTTGCTTCTGCGGCTTCGTTTGTGGTCGAATATTTTTCGATGAGTTCGCGCCAACTCGCGCCGTTATAATGAAAAAGTTTTGTATCGGAATTAAACAGAAAAACGATCTTGAGTTTCTGATAACGGTCGAGCCGCGAATAATTCAGGTAAAAACTGTGCAGCGGTGCGCCTGATGCCGCCATTTCGCGGCGGCTCAGACGTTTTGCCGCTTCCGCCGATAGTTTGAGTGCGATTTCCTCCATCAAGTCGCCGAAGAGCAACAGAATTGACGGTCGAAATGGCGAATCAGTAAAATTTTCGATAAAGATCCGGGCGCGTTCAATCTGTTCAAAACCGTCCGAGCCCTGCACGAGCCGCGCCAGACGCTCATCGTCGCCGCGCCGTAAATTCCCGGCAACGGCTTCTTTTTGCACCCAGCCCGTCAATTTCGGAACAGCCGTGACGCGGTAAAATGTCACGCCGTCGGCTTCTTTCATAGCGGAAATCGTGACGCGACGTCCGCGCCGCATCCGCTGAATCGGTCTCGCAAAAAGACTCGGCGCACTTCGCAAAACGGCGAGACTCTCGTCAACCACAATTGCCTTGTCGGTATTTGCGTTGGATTTTTGAACGGTGATAGGTTTTGCGTTCGATTTGGATTTAAAGCTTCGCTTCTGAGCTTCAAGATTCAAGTTCAGAAAAATAAACAATATGAGTAGGAAAAGAGGTCTTTTCATGGAATTTCTCCTTTTGGATTTCGGGATTTATAAAGCCCAAAGAATAAATGTGAAAACCTTATGAGTATGAGTTTTATTTTTTCAATTTTGCAATATTTATACGACTCTGAACGCCCGCATGGTGAAAATGACAAATTGCAATCGCCAGTGCGTCCGATGCATCATGAGGTTCGGGTGCTTTTTTTAATTTGAGGAGCAAACGAACCATTTCCTGAACCTGATGTTTTTCGGCGTTTCCGTAGCCGACAACCGTTTGTTTGACAAGGCGCGGACTGTATTCGGCGATCTCAAGGTTGGATAATTCGCCCAAGATCAGCATCGCACCGCGCACTTGCCCGAGTTTCATCGCGACATTGACATTAACGGCATAAAACGCTTCTTCAATCGAAATAACATCAGGCTGAAACTTTTCAATGACGGCACTGACACCTTGATAAACCTTCAAAAGCCGCTTTGAAAATTTCTCTTTCGGGCTGGATTTAACGGTGCCGAAATCAACGAGCCTGTATTTCAATCCCTCGCCTTCGACCACTCCCCAACCGAGCGTTTCACTTCCGGGGTCAATGCCTAAAACTTTCATTTTATTTTATGGATTATTGATAATAAGTCAAGAACTTTTTTTGCACCTTATCAATTATTCCATTTCGGACTCGTCAATATCGAAGTTTGCGAAGCCTTAAGCTTCAGTGCTTTGCGAGAATAAAGAACTTATTATTCTTTGTGTTTTAGGAGACTGTAAAATCTCTCCCAAAATGGTTATAAACTCATTTTCGTCGTTTGCCATTAGTTTATTTTCTTCATCTTCAAAGATTGAAACATCAAAAATGCTTGGAAAAATCTCAACTGGTTGAAAGACAGAAAAGAGATGATAAGAGTAATTCAAACTTGGAGATTTAATATAAAATGCATATCTTAATATTGCATTCTTTGGTAGATTATTATTGAATAAAAACGGAAAAGCTGAAAGATTATTTTCACGAACTGAATCTACTTTAACACCTACGGTCAAAATACCTTTTGTTTTTCTTTCTAACAAAGCACCTTGTTCTTTCAAGATAGACAAGGGAGTTTTAATCGGTTCAGTTACAATATCTCCCCATAAATCAACTGTTTCGTTTGTTTCTGTCATAATGCCTCACGATATTACAATTTCAAGCTAAAGAAAATCGGCAAATGGTCTGATGCCATAGTTGCGTTTGGCAAACCATTTTCGTTCAAAAGTGATTGCTCGCCAACCGAATCTATGATTTTCAAATCTTCGTTTGAAAAAACTCCTAAAAGTTCGGGACGCACTAAAAC
>JANPDZ010000239.1:0-3598 GCA_031431735.1 Acidobacteriota bacterium
TTTGGTGAAGGAGGCTTTTTCATACCTTTGTGAAATTTACTTTTTCGCACAAAGGTATGAAAAAGGTCAAAACTGAAGCGAGTTTAACCAAATCTAAACGGCTTAGCTGATTATTTTCGTCCAATTTCGTCCAAAGTCTAATTATTAAACAAATCAAAAAACTATAATTGTAATTGTTGAACAATTTTTGCTAAGATATTTGAGCCTTGCAACAGAAACAAGTTGGGTAATCGCTTATCAGCAATGATCAGAGGAAAGTCCGAACACCAAAGGGCAGCGAGCCGGATAACGTCCGGGCGTTTGAGAAATCAGGCGACGACAAGTGCAACAGAGAACAGACCAGCCATTCCGATTTTAGATTTCGGATTTCGGATTTCGGATTTCAAAATCTTTTCGGAATCGGTGATGGGTGAAACGACGCGGTAAGAGCGCGTCAGCGCGTTTGGTAACAAGCGCGGCTGGGTAAACTCCTCGTGGTGCAAGACCAAATAGGAAAACGATTTTTGAGCTGCCCGCTCAAGGTTTGGCTTTCAGCCAAATGGCGTTTTCGGGTAGGTCGCTTGAGCTGTTTGGTAACAAACGGCCTAGATGAATGATTGCCATTCGCCCCTGGCGAACACAAAATTCGGCTTATAGACTTGTTTCTGATTGCTTGGCAAGATTATTTAATTTAATTCTTATTTGAAGGAGCTATTTTACAAATTATGGCTAATCGTAAAGGTGTTTTTATCGGGGCATATGTTCCCAACGAATTGAAAGAATCGCTGCGCCGTCGGGCTGCTTTGGAGCATCGCACGCTTTCACAGGAAATTACGAGGATTTTGGTTGAAGCCGTTCACGGTAAAGGACTTCCGGTTGGCAGTGTGGACCGTCGGGGCGGAAATACTATTCCGCGACGTCGGACAACCGACCCGTTACCGCGCCGCCGGGCAGAAGATTTATCTTATCTCTCGTCTGAAGATAAGAAGAAATAACGACTTTTCAATCGTAATTGCAGAAAAGCGTCGGCGTTTCATAATCGTCAACGCTTTTCTTTTTTTGCGTTGAATTTGTTAAAATTTATTGAAATGAATGCAAAAATATTTTGGCTCTCGATAATTGCCATCATTATCAGCTTTATCGGCGGATTCTATTTGGCGAACACGCTTAACCGCAACGAATTAATGGCACTTCGTGGTGAAAATGAAAGACTCAAGAAAACCGAAACCGAGAAACCGGAAACTGATTCTGAAACCAATTTGACCGACGTTGAAATTCGACAAAAAATTGCCGAAGCCGATAAAAATCCGAATAATTTTGCTTTTCAAAGAGATCTTGGTTTGGCATTGTTTCGTTACGGCGCGATGAAACAAGATGTCAATTTGATTTCGGAATCAGCCAGATTATTGCAGCGTGCTTTTAATAATAATCCGAAAGATTACGATGTGATCGTCACCCTCGGCAACGCCTTTTATGATGTGGCGGCGATCAAAAAAGATAACGCAAATTTTATCAAGGCCCGCGAATATTACTTTAAAGCTCTTGAACAAAAAGCTGAAGATGCGGACGTTCGTGCTGATTACGGCTCGACTTTTCTATTTGCCGAACCGACGGAATTAGATAAAGCCTATTCTGAATTACAAAGATCTTTACAAACTGCACCCCAAAATGAGAGAGCCTTGAAATTTATGACGCAGACTTTGCTCAAACAAAACAAAAGGGAAGAAGCAGAAAAGTATTTTGCCAGACTCAAAGAAATAAACCCGAAAACGCCTACCTTAAATGAAATGAACTCGCAGATGTCATCGGGCAATAATTCAAATCAAAAATAATGAAGTGGTTATTTTTATTAGCTTTATTGGCGATTTTAGGGATGCTTGTCTGGAGACGCTATCGTCGTCAGATCGAATCGGCATTTTACATTTTTCGGATGTTCAGGAAAATGCAGGAAGCGGATAAAGGCGAAACGTCCGAAAAACAGATTGAAAAGACCGGCAATGCAAATGACGTTCAACTCGTCAGATGCGCAAAATGCGGGAGCTGGACACCGCAAACGAACGCCTTGAAATTCGGCTCAAAATCATATTATTGCTCAGCAAATTGTCTGGAAAAAAAAGATATTTTGCCCACGAAACACACGAATCAAACGAAAGGGTAAAAACTTTTTTGAATGTCGGCTTTAAATTTAGTAGAGCAATTTTAAAATTATCTGGTATTTCTGTCTTCGTTCAGAGTCCACGCTTGCGGCGTGTTCCCGCCAGCGAAGCGCGGCGGGATTCAAACTAAAGTTTGGACTCTGAACGAAGACAGAAATCCGCAAATCCTAGAAAACTTAAAAATTGCTCTATTTAGTGTTTTTCGTGTGTCCGCGTGGGCAGAATATCTTCTCTTTTTTTATCTAACCGGCAAGTTAGCCCGGAATAAAGGTTCGCAGATACCAACCAATCAGCTGTTCGCCGAATAACAGGGAAAGAATTGATCCGATTCCGAGGAAAATTCCAAACGGAATTTGTGTTTGCAGATCCTTTTCTTTCTGCCTTGAAATAAGGAAAACTCCAATTATTGCGCCCGAAAATGCACCGAGAAAAATTGTCAGGATCGTTAATCGCCAGCCAAGCAATGCGCCGACCGCAAACATCATTTTGACATCGCCCAAGCCCATCGCTTCGACGCCTCGAAATCGTTTCCAAAGCTCGCCGACGAGCCAGAGAAATCCGCCGCCCGCCAATCCGCCTAAAATTGCACCGATCAGAGAAACCAGCCAAAGCGGAAGATTTTGCAGAGAAGTTAAAGGTGCGTATTTCAAATCAGCAAAATATTCCGCGCCAAAAAAGATCGGAAATATTATTCTGACGAGTAAAGCCAAACCGAGCAGCGGAAAATTGATGACATCAGGCAGAATCATATGTTCGGCGTCAATAAAAATCAGCAAAACCATCGTCGCGACAAAGATCAAACAAACTGGCAGAAACGGATTAAAGCCGATTGCCCAAAATGTCAGAACAAAAAGCAAAGCGGTTAATAATTCAACCGCCGGATAGCGTGCTGATATTTTTTCTTTGCAATTCCGGCATTTACCGCGCAAGATCAACCAGCTTAAAATTGGAAAATTGTCGTAGGGTTTGATCGCGCTTTTACATTTCGGGCAAGCTGAATTTGGAAAAACGATAGATTCTTCACGCGGGACGCGGTGAATGACGACATTCAGAAAACTGCCGACAACTGCCCCAAAAGCAAAGACAAAAATAAAGCCCAAAAAATCGGGCATACCCGTAACCGTTTCAAACGATGCAAAAAAAAGATTCATCAAGACCTCGAATTGATTGATTTTATAACTTGGAAAGTGAATTGCAGCGGATAAATTTGTATCCTGAAATATAATAACTGTTTAGCAATTGAAAACACAATATAAATTGTCAGGAGTTAAGCAAAAGATAAAAAATCATTGAAAAGTAAAACGTAAAACAGACTGTCAGTCTGTTTTTCCTGCCGCTTGTAAGATTTTGCGGCGGGTTTAAACAGACTAACAGCCTGTTTTACGGTTCAGTTGCTTAACTTCTAACTGATGTTACGCAATTTTCAAGGGCTTCGCCCACAGATGTGCGGAAAGGCTGTGCCT
>JANPDZ010000240.1:0-2856 GCA_031431735.1 Acidobacteriota bacterium
ATAATTTAAAGAAATTTAATGTAAAATAGTTTTTTTCTGTTAAAATCAACAAAAACGGAGTAATTTTTAGTGATGAAAGCGGCGCGATTTGTTTTACTGCTCATTTATATTTCGGCTTTAGCCTTTGATCTTTCGGCGCAAACCGATAACGATGACGAAGTGATTCGTGTTGACATACAACTCGTTGACGTTCCCATTGTCGTGACCGACAAAATCGGCAAGCCAATCCTTAATCTCAAACAAATCAATTTTGTGATTTATGAAGACGGCAAAAAGCAAGATATTACCGAATTTGCCGCGACTAATGCGCCGTTTGAGGTCGCGCTGCTGCTTGACACTTCCGGCTCGACGCGTTCCGATTTAACTTTGATCCAACGCGCCGCCGCCAATTTTATTGCGTCGCTCCGACCGGGCGACCGGGTTTCCGTCATTTCCTATAAAACCGAGCGAACCGCGACGCAAGCCTTTGCCGTCGCCGAAGTTTTGAACGATCTGACCGATGACCGCAATAAACTGAAAGCAGTTCTCGAAGCCGTCAAAACGAGTAACGGAACGCCGTATTACGACAGTCTTTTGCAAGTCGCCGAAAAGGTTTTTAATAAACCCGCCACCGCCGATTTTCGCGGGCGGCGTGCGATTGTCGCTTTGACCGACGGCGTTGATTCGACAAGTGCGGCAGAATTTGACGAGGCGAAAGAAAAACTCGAAAAAGCCGGAATTACTTGCTATTTCATACAGATCAACACGCGTGAGTCTTTCGAAGACAATCTGTTGGGCGATTGCGCGATCGCGACTCATTTTTCGGTCGCGCAAATCCGCCGTTATTACCGCGTATATTACCCGCGAACAAACGTCGAAAAGACTTTTAAGTTTTGTGAAATCGGCGATTTTGAACGTCTTGGCATCAGCAAAGGTTTGTATGAATTAGCTGACAAGCAGATGAAGGATTTGGCGCGAAGTTCGGGCGGCAGAGTTTTTCCCGTCGCTGATCTGAGCGAAGCCCGCAGCGCCTTTAAGGCGGTCGCCGACGAGATCGGCACAAAATATTCGCTTGGTTATTATTCGTCAAACGAAAAGCGCGATGGCAACTATCGCAAAATAAAGATCGAACTCAAAGACGCGCCCGCCGGAGCGGAAATCCGCGCCCGCGAAGGTTACACGGCGCCAACGAAATAAAGGGAAAAAGGGAAAAAGGGAAAAGGTGAAAAAGTTTGCGTGTATCGGTCAACAAACTTTTTCCCTTTTTCCCTTTTTCACCTTTTCCCTTTTTCCCTTTTTCACCTTTTCCCTTTTTCCCTTTTTCATCTTTTCCCTTTTTCCCTTTTTCACCTTTTCCCTTTTTCCCTTTTTCCCTTTTTCCCTTTTTCCCTTTTTCCCTTTTTCACCTTTTCACCTTTTCACCTTTTCACCTTTTCACCTTTTCACCTTTTCACTTAGAATTAATCTATGAACTCGAAATTTAACCGTATAGTCTTAATGGTTTTGGATAGCGCGGGCATTGGTGAAATGCCCGACGCGGCAAATTGGGGCGATGCCGGAAGCGATACGCTCGGTCATATTCTCGAATCGCGCAAGGTTAATTTGCCGAATCTGCAAAAGCTCGGGTTGGGAAATATACGACCTTTGAAGGATTTGCCCGCAAACGAAAATCCAATCGGCAATTACGGCAAATGCACGCTCAAATCGAACGGCAAAGACACGACGACCGGACATTGGGAAATGGCGGGCATTATTTTGAAAAAGGCTTTTCCGACATTTCCCAAAGGTTTTCCGCCGCGCATTATCAGTGAATTTGTCGAAAAAGCGCGAGTTCCCGGTGTTTTGGCAAATGTTCCGGCTTCGGGGACGGAAATCATCAAAGAGTTTGGCGAAGAACATATTAAAACCGGCAAACCGATCGTTTATACTTCGGCTGATTCGGTTTTTCAGATTGCCGCACACGAAGAGATTATTCCGATCGAAAGGCTTTATGAGATCTGCCACATTGCGCGTGAAATTCTCGACGGTGCCGATAAAGTCGGGCGCGTTATTGCACGACCTTTCTTGGGCACAAACGCCAACGATTTCAAACGCACCGAAAACCGCCACGATTACGCCGTGCCGCCGCCGCCGAATAATCTTTTACCGCTCTTAAAAGATAACGGTTTGGATGTTGTTTGCATCGGCAAGATCGCTTCGATCTATGATTCGATGGGCGTCACCGAGGATTTGACGGCGAAAAATAATGAACAGGTTACAAATGTAACTATCAAAGCGCTCGATGACGAGACGAAAGGCTTGATCTTCTCAAACTTAGTTGATTTCGATATGCTTTACGGACATCGCCGCGACGTTGAAGGCTACGCCAGAGCGTTGGAAGTTTTTGATCAAAGATTGCCCGAAATTTTTAATGCGATGCGTGACGACGATCTGTTGATTCTGACCGCCGATCACGGCAACGACCCGACCAAAGAAGGTTCAGACCACACCCGCGAATATGTGCCGCTCTTGGTTTACGGCAAATCCGCACGGGCAAGCGTGAACTTGGGAACGCGCCAATCTTTGTCGGACATCGGGCAAACGATTGCCGAAAATTTTGGATTAAAATTGAAGGACGGAGAGAGTTTTCTGAACGAGGTTTAATACTCTGTAAATTAAATTTTCTGATATTTTTTAACGCAGAGAGCGCAGAGAACGCAGAGGAGATATTTAACAATCATTCTGTAAAATAAAGTAATTACTCCTGATTCGCTCAAAAAAAGACCGAGTTCGGGATTAAATTTTTGAAAATGCAAACAAACGATTATTTCTGAGAAAAATTACATCAAAATCTTTGGTTTATGCAAAAAATCTTATCAAATTTTTGGTTTTTGCAGA
>JANPDZ010000241.1:0-8596 GCA_031431735.1 Acidobacteriota bacterium
ATTGACGGCTCTGACTGCTTTTCGGTTTTTACTCAGATAACTCAAGGTTGCGTCAATCCAGATTTCTCTTTCTGCCCATTTTCCAATGAGGTTAGACAAAAATGTTGATAAAATAGCTTTGTTTTTCGCCGAAAGCTGCAAGTTCTTTTCAAGTTTGATTGAAAAAGCCATCGTCGTTTCGGAAATATCTTCTTGTCGGCCATAGATTTCAAGCGTCACGGATTTGTCAACCGATTTTCCAACCCACTTTTCGCTTTCTATTAATGACGAATCTTTGACGATTGACAAAACGCTTGACAATCCCTGAACAGCTTTATCAAAACTAACCCCGAGACCTTTTGTTTGTTTTGCAACAATTTTCTTTCCTTCATCGGAACCGAACCACATCGCGGCGTATTCACCGTAAATTGCAATACCGAAAGCGTCAAAAACAGTATCGTTCCATATTTCAAGATTGAGTATTAAATTATTGTGCGGACGGCTTTTTTTCCACGCTTCCAAGGCCAATTGAGGTGTCGCAATGCCGTTGAAATTGTGAAAAAGATTTTCATACCCGCTACCTTGATAATCTGTTTTAAGACGTTGCGGTGCTTCAAAGACACATTCCCAGGTCTTTTCATCTTTAAGATTATATGGACAATTGCTCCAACCGTGTGTAAAAGTTTTGACATTGATTTTTAAGTCAATCAAATGACGGTTTGCCACCACACTCAACGATTCTGAAAACGCAATCGGCGGAAGTTTATTTGCTGAACGGTAATCATTAATAATTTTAAATAGTTCTTTTTCCTGTGTGCTTATTTCATCACCTGTACATTTCTTTTCAGTCAGAACCAAATTGCCTGTACAATTAATTTGACTAAATAATGATTGACTAAAAACTAATAACATTACCCCAAACAAGAAATTCTTCATATTCACCCTCGATTAATATTTTTGCATTTGGTTTTTTTGAATTTAATCTAAAATTCTTTTGAAATCAATAAATTCTCGCTTTAATAATTTGTTATTCGTTTTTATTGTTTGTTAATGATTTTGGTTTTTAGTTAATGCCAACGCCTTAAATCAATTTCTTTTTTTATAAATTGTTGTAATTATTGCCTTTTAATACTAATAATTAAAGTCATTCTTCAACTGTCCGATTACCGACACTTTATTAATCGCTTTAAGATTGTTACAATTCGCAAAGTTTGAAATGTTAGAAACAATCCTTTCTCTGCCGTTAGAGCAAAAAATCGGACAATTATTTTTTATCGGACTTTCGGGCACGCAAACTGACGATTGGGCACGCGAACTTCTTAAAGAAATTTCGCCCGGCGGTGTTTGCCTGTTTTCCCGAAATATACGCGAAGCTGCGCAAACGCGAAAATTGCTTGATGATATTCGCAAAAGTTCAACGATCACGCCCCTTTTGAGTCTGGATCAGGAAGGCGGACTTGTTGACCGTTTGCGCCGCATTGTCGAACCGATGCCGGCAGCCAATTTACTAATGAACATCGAACAAGTTAGATATTTGGCGGCGATAACTGCGGAAATCGTGCTGATCTTGGGATTTAATATGAATTTCGCTCCGGTCGTTGATGTGATGGATGATGAGCGCGGTAAATTTGTCAACGGTTTATTTTCACGCACTTTTGGCAAGACAAAAGAAGAGGTTTTTGAATTTTCAAAAGTTTATCTCGAAACTTTACAAAAAAATGGTTGTCTGGGCAGCATCAAACATTTTCCCGGTTTGGGCGCGACCGAGGTTGATTCACACGAAGAACTTCCCTGTGTGAACTTAAATTTTGAAGAATTTGATTCATTCGACCTTTTTCCATACAAAGAATTTTTAAAAACCAAAGAAGTTCACGCGGTAATGATCGCCCACGCGGCTTTTCCAAATCTTGACTTGCAGGAACGCGACCGAAATGGCAAACTTTTACCGTCTTCATTGAGTTTTAATTTCACAACAAAACTACTTCGCGAACAACTCGGCTTTGACGGTTTGGCTTTAACTGACGATTTGGAAATGGGCGCGATCTTAAAAAACTACGGTATCGGCGAAGCCTCTAAAATGGCAATTAAAGCCGGACAGGATTTACTTTTGATTTGCAACGATTCAAATGCCATCCGCGAAGGATTTTACGCTGTTTTGGAAGCCGTCAATTCCGGCGAAATCAGCGAAGCGCGGATCGATATTTCATTGCAACGAATCGCAGCCGTCAAAAATCTGTTACATTTGCCGCCCGACTTTGATAAAAATCGTTTGGACGAACTTTCAAAGGCAATTGCCGATTTGAAGGAACAATTACATTAATTTTGGAGGAATAACCCAGATGCCATTTATGGTGCGAACTTTTATTTTTTTTATATGTATTATTGGCTTGTTATTTTCATTTTCCTGCCGTGATCGAACAAGCGATGCAGTGACAATCGCCCTGACCGAAAAATTTACAGGACTTGACACCTTAAGCAGTACCCAAACAGACGCGGCGGCTGACCGAGTACGAAATTTGATCTACAATTCATTGATCAAGAAAAACGAAAAATTTGAATACATCGGCGAAATCGGCGATTACAAACTCGGCGATGATAATTCCGTCACCTTTACACTCACAGACAATATCAAATTTCATAACGGCAAAGTTTTAACTTCGGCCGATGTCAAATACACTTTCGACGCTCTGTTTCAGGCAAATGGCTCAAAAGCGGGTAGCTTTTACGATTCAGTCCCGGATGAAACCGATCCCGAAAAGAAAAAAACAAAAAGAGTTGCACATATTACAAGTATTGAAACGCCAGATGCCAAAACTGTAATTTTCAAAGTCACGCGCCCCGAACTCGTCAATCAGCTATTATCAAATTTGGTGACGATTCCGATGATTCCCGAAGGCACGATCGAACAGCAAAAAACTGCGCCAATCGGCAGCGGCGCTTTCAAATTTGTCAGTTTCGATCAATTAAGCAGTTTAGTTAAATTGGAAGCCTTTGCCGATTATTGGGAAGGTGCGCCGAAAATCGCAAAATTAAATGTCAAAACCGTTCCTGATGCCAACGCGCTGCAAAACGAATTATTAAGCGGCGCGGTTGATATTTCGCCAAACCCGACAATACTTTCGCCGGACGCGCTGAAAGTAATCGGCGATTCCGGAACTCTGAAAGTAGAAAGATTCCCCGGTTCAAACATTCAATACATTGGTTTTAACACCCAAGTTTCACCTTTTAACAATATCAAGGTCCGGCAGGCAATTGCCTACGCGATCGACCGCGAAAAAATAGTCAACGAGCTTCTGAGCGGTCAGGCAAAATTATCAAATTCGATCTTGCCGGAAGATTCCTGGGCATATTCGATCGGCACAAAATACTCTTACAATCTGACAAAAGCCAAACAACTATTACAAGAAGCAGGATATAAAGGCGAAGTTGTCAAATTGAAATACGCTTCGGGTAATCAGACTGTCAACCAATATTCGCAACTTATTCAAAGCTCATTAAAAGAAATCGGTTTAAATATCGAACTCGAAAATCTTGAGCCAAATACTTTGCGTGATCATTTGAACAACGGACAATTTCAGATGAGTACAAGCATCTGGATCGGCGGCAATCAAGACCCGATTTTCTTTAGAGATCTGTTTGCATCAACAGATTTTCCCGAGAAAAAACCGAACGGCAGAAACCGCGCCCGTTATTCAAATCCTGAATTCGACAAAATAATTGATGAAGCAGTCAAAACAACCGACAAAACAAAAGCCAAAGAGCTCTATACAAAAGCGCAGGAAATAATCAGCAACGATTTGCCGCTTTTACCACTTTGGTATCCCTCAAGTATGGTAATTTCGACCAAGCGCATCGCCAATATCAAAATCAATCCGAGCGGCGACTGGGGTTTTGTCAAAGATGTGACGGTTACAAATTAATTTTGATTGATTTGGCTCACTTGACAAATTTATTTCAAACGGTAAAATTATCACTTGCAATGCGGGAGTAGCTCAGTGGTAGAGCGCGACCTTGCCAAGGTCGAAGTCGCGAGTTCAAGTCTCGTCTCCCGCTCCACAGTTTCAGGGATGAGGGATGAGGGATAAGGGATGAAAAATTATTCATCCTTCATAATTCATCCCTCATCCCTTTCTTGAGGCGGCGTAGCCAAGTGGTAAGGCAGAGGTCTGCAAAACCTTTATTCATCGGTTCAATTCCGATCGCCGCCTCCAAATAAATCTTTTAATTGCTTTAGTTTACAGTGTTTTTTCATTAGCTAAAAAATCAACACAAATTTCGTATGTAGTGGAAAATGTAGGGACTTTCTGCATTTTCCCTTTTTTTGTCCGGCAAAATCAACTTGCTTTTCGATAGGCTTCGATTTTACGCATTGCTTCAAAGCGGTGTTTTTCGGTTGGATGCGAGTATCTTAAAACCATTTCAAGCCGTGAATGTCCTAACATATCTTTGACGGTTACAAGGTCAACTCCGGCTTCACAAGCATTTGTGGCAAAGGTATGCCTCAAATCGTAAAGGCGAAACTGTTTTAATTTTGCTCGAATAACTGCGCTGTTATGTGCATTATTTAGCTTGATAATCGGTTTATCGCTTTTGCCGTTTTTACCACCTGCAAAAAGATATTCATTCGGGCAATCCGTAAAACGTGAATTCAAAACTTTTCGTGCCGTTTCGTTCATTGGTATTTTTCGCCGCGCTGATTTTGTTTTGCCCATTGAAACTTGAATATATCCTTGCTCAAAATTGATTTCCGATTTTTTCAAATTACAAACTTCGCTCGGACGCATACCCGTTTCAACCATTATAGTTGCCACATCTTGAAGCGGTTGACTGCAAGCCATCAAATAGGCGCGAATTTCTTTTTCGTTCAATACTCTTAATTGCTCGTTATTTTCCGGCAAAAACTTAAATCTCGAAGCCGGATTTTTTACCAAAATATCACGGTCAATTAAACGGTTGAAAACAATTCTAAAAAAGGCTAGTTCCCGGTTTATAGTTGCCGCTTTAATTACCTTTTTGGTTGTCGCCTGTTTGTTTTTTTGAAGTTTTCTAACGGGTGCTTTTTTCTTTTGTTTCATTCGCCAAGAAACATATTTTTCAAGGTGTTCCCGGACAATCTCATTTACTTTGACGTTACCGAAAAATCTAATCAATGCTTTGCTTGAAGTTTCATAACGCCGGAAAGTGCTTGCTAATTGTTGAATCTTTGACCAACTCAGAAAGTTAATTGCCGCTTCTTCAAATGTCGGCACATCGCTTCTTTTGGGCTTTAGGTCAACTTTATCATTTGCAAGTTGTGTGCGGTAAGCCGCTTCATACTTTTCAGCATCACGTTTGTTCCGGCATTTTGTTGAAAGTTGATGCCGTTTGCCTTCAAACTCAAAATCAAGCCACCAAAATTTGGAATTTGCTCTTTTATATAGTGCCATCGTTACCTCGTAGTTTTTTTCTTAATTTCCCTTCTTTTTGTTCTTTCAGGCTTTGGGATCTTTTTTTTCTTTGTGTCTTAATTTCTTCCTTATGTTCTTCGCGATAATTTTTTTGTTGGTAAGCATTTGAGCAAGGGTAAGAACAGGTAATAGAATCTTTTCGCTTTGCCCAAAAAAAATAATCACACATTTTACAAATACGAATCCTATCAATATCAAGATTATCAAAGGCTTTTTTGTACTCATCTTCCTCAAACTGAATTCTAAAGACTTCACGTTTTCTCTCAATCGTTTTTCTGATTATTAAATGACCATTTGTTTGTATCAGTTCGGGAAGCATAACTTCAAAATTCGGATTCTCATTGTAGCGTTTAATAATAGATAATAAAATTTCCCGCCATTGACGAAATTGCTCATATCTTTTAACTGCATCCCTTACTTGATAGAAATCTAATTTTGGCAATTTAATTGAGTTGCAATCGCGCATATAAGAAATCTGTTCATATTCGATCTCTTTGTTGGCATTATTCAGATAAATGAATTTTTTAAACTTTGGTGGCAAATGCTGAATAATATTCTCTAAATCATAAAGGACATCAGATTTTTTTATATTATTGGGGAATAATTGACTATCTAAATCTGCGCTTTTTTGAAAATATTGTAGATTCTCGTCAACTCGAATTAAATTAAACCTATCTAAAATATTATTAATTTTCGGCGTAATTTGGTCATAAGTCGCGCGTGATTTTCCTTTTTTATCTTTCATATCGTTATATTCGCGTAATATGTTTTTGTTAAAGTCTTGGCAAACATATTATATTTTGCGTAATATGTTTGGGTAATATTCTCACTAAAATAATTAACCTCTTAATAGAACATAATTCACTCAGTTTTAGTTGACTATCTGTCACCAATATGTAGAATATCGTAACAGCCAGTGTTACTGCAACTAAATATTACGACATAGAGAGGTATTAGATGTTTTTAGAAGTTATTGACAAAGATATGGAAGGGCAACTACCTATTACGCATAAATTAGCATACTCCGTCGAGGAAATCGCCGAATTGACAACCCTTTCCCCTGCGTTTTTACGACAAAAAATAGGGAAAGAATTGAAAGTAACTCGGTTCGGTCGCCGTGTTCTAGTCCTTCGTGAAGATTTAGAACGATTTTTAAAAAATGGAGTCGAATAGTCAGACAATTGAAAAGCGGTTATTGCTGTATCGGCTAAAAATTAAAAAAACATAACGAATGCGATATTTTAAGCGAAAAACCAATACTAAATACGATTGTTCTTTCTGCGGCTGGAATTTACTAGAATCAGACGCAAAAATTTTCGATCAAATTGGTGTGTGTCCAAAGTGTTTTGATGTGCATCGCGAATTGGTTAAAAAGACAAATTTTGGGGCGCGAATTTTTGCGTTTTTTAGGAGGCAAAAATGACATTTCAAGATTTACTTTCGCGCCTCAAAAACGGCAAACAATACGGTTCAAAATTTTCGGCATTATGTCCGGCGCACGATGATAAAACAAACTCTTTGAGTATTGCGGAAAAGGACGGCAAGATTTTATTAAAGTGTTTTGCGAATTGTTCGATAATTGAAATTTGTGCGTCTTTAGACATCGAAATGAAAGACTTGTTTCTTACATCGAACCACGAACAAAAGACGCTCAAAACAGGTTCTAACGCCGATAAACAGTATATTTCAGAAACATACCAATACTGCGACAACGATGGCAAATTACTTTATGAGAATGTTCGCTTTGTTCCGAAAGATTTTCGGCAAAGGCGTTTCGATGATAACGGAAAAGCAGTTTGGAGTTTGAACGGCACAAAACGTGTTCCTTACCGATTGCCGGAACTGATTAAAGCCACTAGGGAATGCGCGGATATTTGGCTTTGTGAAGGCGAAAAGGACGCAGACAATTTGCGGTCTTTGGGTTTGACGGCTTCAAGTTTTAAGAATTGGAAAAGTGAATTTAACCAAATCTTAAAATCGGCACACGTTTGCCTAATTCAAGACCACGATAAAGCCGGAATGAAACAAGCTAACGACGCGGCAGAACTACTTTCCGGCAATGTTGCATCACTCAAAACAATAGATTTTTTTCAAAACGAACCTTTGCCTGATAAACACGGCAAAGACTTTTCCGATTGGCTTGAAAGCGAAAAGCAAAACGGTTTGAGTAATGTTGAAATAGCCGAAAAACTTTGCATCTTTACCGATAACGCGGATATTTGGCAACCATTTGAGATGAACGACACGGAAGCGGAAACAGATTTTGAGGAAACCAAATTAAAGCCGTTTCCACAACCTAGTGGGGCTGGGCTGAAATAATCCAACACTTTAGACCGTCAAATATGTGTTTTTAAACTGCTCCAACGAAGATTCAAAGTTGAAAATTCAATGTTGGGAAATTTCAGCCCAGCACCACTAGCGAAAAATGTTTTTACGGTTTGGCAGGTGAATATGTCCGAATTATTGAACCGCAAACAGAAGCCGATTCAACTGCGTTATTGATTCAATTTTTAACTTTTTTCGGAAATATCATCGGACGTTCGGCATTTTACAAAGTTGAAGCCGACAAGCATTTTACTCGACTTTAGATAAAGCAGAAAAAAGCCTGTTTGATTTTCAGACTGGTTTTGGGCATTAATTTAACTCTTTTTCTCCCTTCATTCTACTTTTTCGGCTTTTTTCGCCTTTTTCTTCCCCTTCAATTTGATTTTATACTTCGTCGGACGGCTTCTTTCTCGCCCTTTTTCCCAGCCCGGCGAATTTCCTCGTGGTAGCACTTCGCCGCTGATTGCTCCTACCCCGCTTAAATTCATGCCTAAATTTTTCAACACTCTCCCGGGCGTTAGTTTTTCTTCGCTGATCTCTTTTTGCCACGGCATTTTCTCATCTTTTGCCACGTCTCGCCATAAATACGTCTCCCATTCCACGATCTGTCCTATTTTTATCCATTTGTCGCTACTCGCGGCTTCCCGAAACATCGGCTTTTCCGCATATAACCGGTCTTTCCGAAAGCGGTTTGCCGGTTCAATTGTCCAGCGATGTTTGACCGTCAAGTAACTCCTTTTCAAATCCGTCTTTTCTTCCGTTCCATTGTATATCCCATACCAGCGCGGCTTTGGCGGTTTCTCTTTTTCTAAATGGATTTGCGACCTGATGACTTCGATGCGCGA
>JANPDZ010000242.1:0-2856 GCA_031431735.1 Acidobacteriota bacterium
ATATTGCCATATTTGACATATAAATCTAAGCTGTATAAGCATTTAACTACTTTTTAAGGAACGGCTAATTAGCAGGAGTTCAACCATTGGCTACCGCCAAACCTTCTTCTGACTCGTTTAACTCTGCGATGGTCAATGGCGTAGCTTATTTTACTTACGTTACTTATTATAAAATTTTGTTTAATTTCTCTGCGTTCTCTGCGCTCTCTGCGTTTAATTATTTCCTGATTTGCCCGTCGCCAAAGACGAACCATTTATTTGTCAACAGATGCTCCGCGCCGAGCGGACCGCGAAAATGTAATTTCTGCGTCGAAATGGCGATCTCCGCGCCCAAACCGAATTCGCCGCCGTCGGTAAATCGCGTAGAAGCGTTGTGATAAACCGCCGCGCAGTCAACATTCTGCATAAATTGGTTGGCGCACGCCGCGTTTCGCGTGACAATTACCGCCGAATGTCCGCCCGAATATTTGTTGATCTTTTCGATGGCTTCCGGCATATCTTTGACAACCGCGACGACCATTTTCGCCGCCAGAAATTCTTCAAACCACGTTTCTTCATCGCCGAACAGTCTGACCGAAGGATTGACGTAATGCACTGAAGCATCGCCGAAAACTTCGATACTGGCGGCGTGCAAAGTCTCAACGATGCGAGCGATCTTTTCCTCTAAACCGGGAAGTTTTTCGTCCAGCAAAATCTTGTCGAGCGCGTTGCAGACGCTCAGCCGTGATTTGCCGTTGAGGATGATTTCGAGTGCCATTTCAAAATCCGATTCGCTGTCAATATATGCAAAATTATTGCCGCGTCCGCTGACGATGACCGGAACTTTCGAGTTTTTGAGGACGAAATCAATCAGCGTTTCGCCGCCGCGCGGAATCACGATGTCGAATTTTTCCGCTTCGCCCCGAATAAGTTTTTGCGTTTCTTCGCGCGTTAAGTCGAGATAACGGACAAAATCCGTGTCTGCGCCGTTTTCTTCCAACGCTTTTTGCCACAGGTTTGCCAAACAAAGATTCGTGTTGCGGGCTTCTTTGCCGCCTTTTAATAGAATCTTGTTTCCGGCTTTGAGCGCGATGATCGCGGCTTCGATCGAAACATCGGGACGCGCTTCGTAGATAATCAAAATCGTGCCGAACGCAGTTGTCCGATTCTCGATCTTTAATCCGTCTTCGCGGATGTGCGAGGAAATTATCTTGCCGACCGGATCGGGTTCTGCGATCACGTTTTTGACGGACGCGATCATCTTTTCAACCTTCGCCGCGTCAACTCGTAAACGGTCAAAGATCACCGCGTCACCCGTCGGACAGGTTTTGAGATCGAGCTTGTTGGCTTCGATAATCTGCGGCTTATTTTCCGCTAAAAGCCGTGCGAGCGTTCCCAAAATGCTATTTTTAAGATTTGTGTTCATCGTCATTTGCAAATATATTATCTTAGCAAATCAAGGATTTTCGACAAATGACCGTTATCACAAACATTTTGAAATTGGCGCGGATTTGTTTAGATTAGATATATGAAAATAATTTTCCCGGTTTTTATCGGCTTCGTTCTATTTATTTTTGCCGGCGGCGATGCTTTTGGACAGCACCGCAATCTGACGATCATCCTTTTAAGACACGCCGAAAAAGATGTTTCGCCGAATGCCGACAAAGCTAATCCGGAGCTTTCAGCAGACGGCAAATTGCGGGCGCAAAAATTGGTCAAAACAATCAAAAAATACAAACCCGACGCGATCTATTCGTCGGATTTTATTCGCACGAGAACAACCGCCGAGCCGCTCGCGGCAAAAAGAAAACTTACCGTGCAGATCTATAATCACAGAAATCTGAAAGAACTTGCCGATTTGATAATGAGCGGAAAGATCAAGCGGATTGTTGTCATCGGACATAATACGACCACGCCCGCGCTCGTCAATATGCTGATCGGACAGGAAAAATACAAGGCTCTCGCGGAAACCGAATACGACAAGATCTGGATCGTCAAAATTAAAAAGAAAAAGACCAAGCCGAACAAGATCAAAGAAAAGATCATTACCTATTAAACGATTTTAGAGTGAATTTAAGTGAACGTCGGACAACTTCGGAATAAGTGATAGGTGAGAAGTGATAGGTGATAGATTGCTTTCCGGTTGACTTCTTATCTATCACGTATTCCGGATTGGATTGTCCTTCAATCATTTGAAAACTGTAAAAGACGTTCTCAAACTTAACAATATGAAGTTTTTTATTGCATTTTTCATCGGATTGTTGCTGTTCACTTTGACGAGCGTTTGTTTTGCTCAAAAGCGAAAGATCACCGTGATTATTTTCAGACACGCCGACAAGGAATCGCCGACGGAAGGCGACGATTCTGAACCCGATATTTCAATCGAAGGACAACAAAGAGCTTTGCGGCTCGTCAAAGTTCTCGAAAAATACAAGCCGATGCGTCTTTTTTCGACAAATTATCCGCGCACGATCCAAACCGTCACGCCGCTCTCGCGAATCAAGAATCTACCGATCGAATTTTACGAACCCGGCAATCTCAGTGAACTCGTTGAAAAGGTCTTGTCGGTAAAAAAGAATAGAAGAATTGCGGTCGTCGGGCATAATTCGACCACCGCGCAGCTCGTCAATCTGCTTCTCAAACAAAGCAAATACGAGATGCCGGCCGAATCAGATTACGGCACAATCTGGATAGTGCGCATCAAAAACGGCAAGGTTACGGACCAGGTTATTTCGTATTGATTAGAGATTATCGGAAATAAGGAACGTGTAAAAAATAAGTTATAACGATATAAATAAAAAACTAACGGTTCAGAGTCGGGCTACTGCCAGACTTTCGCGAATCGTCGGGCAGTAGCCCGACTCTGAACCAACAAGG
>JANPDZ010000243.1:0-6309 GCA_031431735.1 Acidobacteriota bacterium
GTATGGTTGAGTCGGCGGTTGTAGTCGGCGCGTTTTGTCAAAGAGCGTTTCAAAGGCTTGAGCCTATTGCGGGGAAACTCGCACGATGGGTTCTGAGGGGGCGGAGTGGCAGCAATGTCACTCTGCTACCCGACAATTAGAAATGTGTCTGTTTTCGACTTGACACCGAAACCGTCTTTATAGACGCGCTCCAGTCTTAACGTGATTGTTTAGAATGAAAATAACTTATCACTGACGCATTACATTAATGAGGAGTTAAATGTTTCCAAGATCGTTTTAGTGGAGCGTGTCAGAAATTTTCTGTAAATGAGTTCAATTCTCCCGAGTGTGTCAGAGAGACTACCAGAAACTTCTGACAGTATCTCTGACACACTCGGGCAACTTGGTTTTACTGTTTGATTAAACCAAAATCATAGATAGCCAAGAATTTAATTCTCCTCTTCTTGCTTACTTCGCTCCGGCAGTTTTCGCTTTCGACGCGCCGCCTTTGAGATTCATTTCCTTGAGAATCCAACCCGCGCCCGCGAATTTTTCTGTTACGAAAAGAACGTAACGAATGTCCACGGCAATCGTCCGATTGTAGTTCGCGTCAAAGAAAAGGTCGTTGCCCAAACCTTCATAGTTTCCGTCAAAAATGATCCCGACCTGTTCGCCGTAAGCATTCATGATCGGACTGCCCGAATTTCCGCCGATAATGTCGGTCGTCGCCAGGAAATTGACCGGCACTGAGTCGCCAACGCCGAATCTACCAAAATCTTTTGCTTTTTGCAATTCTTTCAGTTTTTCCGGAACGTCAAAAGGAAAAATACCGGTGTCTTTTTCAATAACGCCTTTGAGCGTTGTGAATGGCGTATAACTGACGGCTTCGCGCGGTTGGTAGCCTTTGACGTTGCCATATGTGAAACGCATTGTAAAATTAGCATCCGGGTATGGAGTGATGCGTTTCATCTCCGCCATTCCTTGTTGATAAAGCAGACGATAGCGGTCAATATCGGCATTGAATTTAGCGAATCTTGTGCCGTATGCAGCACGTTCGTCGCCGTGTGCCGCCGCCAGATTGACGATATTCGAATATCTATCCTTCAAATCATTAAAAGATTTGTCGTAAAGTTTGATGATGTCTTCAGCGGAATTAAAATCCTTGTCTTCGGCGATTGATTTGGCAAATTTTTCTTCTTCATCACGCCGTGCCTTGCCTTGTTTATTGCCAAACAAATTTTCCGCCGCTTGAAATTTTTGATTGGCGGGCAATTCAGACGCGGCTTTTAAGAAATATTTGAGCATCTCGCGTTCAACGAGCGGTTCGCGGTCTTTGAACGTCGCTTCGATCTCGGCACGTTTTTTGTCGTCCAATTTTCTGCCGGTCCGAACCGCCACAACGGCATCGAGAATTTGCTTGTAAACAGGCGCGTAAGCCGCATTCGGAACGGTTCTCAAAAGACGGTCACGTGCGCCGACCCCATAGAAATCTATCGATAAACGTGAAAGATTCGCCAAAACATCGCCGTATTTTGCCTTACGTTGAGCATTCTGATTGACCCACGCGGAAAATTTTGCTTCTTCTTCGCGTCTTTGATCAACAAAATCAGAGCGTTTCAGGGCGACAACGCCGCCTTCGTAAACCTTTCGACCGTTGTCAAGATTGGCGATTTCGCCTTGCAGCGCGACGCGTTTTTCTTCATTTTCGGCGCCGATCATTCGAAGCGCATTGCTCCAGGATGCCAAAAATTCAGCGAGAAACGGAAAGTTGGTGGTTTCAGCATATTCAATCGCCTGGCTTTCACGATAACGCGTCGTTCCGCCCGGAAAACCCATCGCGAAAACAAAATCATTTTCTTTTAAGCCGTTAAGCGAAATCGTCAAAAACTTTTTGGGTTTGTAGGGCACATTATTTGGCGAATATTCGGCGGATTTGCCGTTGGGACCTACATATGCACGCAAAAATGTAAAATCGCCCGTGTGGCGCGACCATTCAAAATTATCGGGGTCGCCGCCGTAAAATCCGATCATTTGTGACGGCGCATAAACAAGGCGAATATCATTTATCTGCGAGGTTTCGTAGAGATAGTAAAAATATCCGCTGTTTAAGCCTTGAATCCGAATCGTTGTTCCTTCGGGAACTTTTGCCTGTTCTTCAGCCTGTAATTTTTCCGTATTGGCTTTCAGTGCCTCGGCAAGCGCGTCGCCCGAAAGATTTTCAGTGCCTTTGGTTATTTTAGCAGTGACGTCTTCGACGCGGTTGGTGATCGTCAGGCTGTAATCTTTGGCGGGAAGTTCGGTTTTCATCGAATCGGCGGTATAACCGTCTTTGCCGTAATCTTTTCCGGCGGAAGATGCGGCGACCAATGCATCAAAACCGCAGTGATGATTGGTCAGAATCAGACCTTTTGGCGAAACGAATTCCGCCGTACAACCGACGCTCAGACTAATCACGGCATCGGAAATATCAACACCTTTCGGGTTGTAAATATCAATCGGATTGATTTTTAAGCCTTTTTGTTTCAAAGGCAGTTTGGCAATTTGGTCGGGCGTGAACATTCCTTCATCGGGGAATGCAAAGACGAATGAAATTGACGAAAGCAACAGGGCAAACGTCAGCATAAGTGTTAATAATCTCGATTTTAAGCGCATATTTGAAATTCCTTGTTAATAGTTTTTGTAAATTATACAAATTAAAGTATGAAAAGATTTTAACTCAAAGTTAAAAAAAATCACAAAAGAAAGGCGAGTCGCCGGATGGACTCGCCTTATATTACGATAATTTAACCTTATTTTTTAGCTTGATTGTTTGATTTCCGTCGGTTCCTGCGGCAGCAGAAAGCGCGGATTGATTGATTTGTCGTTCAAACGCAATTCATAATGAAGATGCGGCCCGGTCGAGCGTCCTGTTGAACCGACCAATCCGATAAGTTGACCGCGTTGAATCGTGTCGCCGACCTGAATTTCGATTTTGGAAAGATGTCCATAGCGTGTCGTCAAACCATTGCCGTGGTCAATCTCAATCATATTGCCGTAACCGCCGGTCCATTCGGCTTTGATAACGGTGCCGTTTGCCGGAGCAATAACCGTGTCGCCCCTTTCGCCGTCAATGTCCATTCCGGCGTGAAATTCGTAACTGCGTCCGCCGAATGGATTGCGGCGAAAACCGAATTCGTTGTTGATTTTTCCGAGATGTGCCCACATTGTCGGCAAAAATGAAGGATTTGCTGTTGCCAGAATCGAACGGATTTGATTTTCAACATTGCCGCTTTCGGCATCATCTAATTCTTCTTTTGTTAATTGTAGATCCGAAACCGGTCCGCCGCTGTTCATCGCAAAGTTTTCTGTTCCTGCGGGACGGCTATAATCTATTGATTTCGGTTCTGTAATAGTTTGATTGTTGGGGGAAATAATGGCGGCAGTTTCAATTGTTGCGGGAGTTTCCGATTTGGCTAAAACAGTTGTTTTAAGCATTCCGACAACGCCTAGTGAAACTATACCGAATGATAGTAAAAAAATTGCAATACCCGAATGAAGAAGTTTTTTGGAAACCTCAATTCGTCTGATATAAATTTTTGATTTTGTTGTATGCGATAATAAAAACTTGTAATTTTTGTTGTTTCTCTGCATTACGCTTTAAAAGCTCCTTTTAATGATCACGCGCCGAAAATCCAGCGTTTCAGCACACGGAATCACGCAAGAATAGCCGCGAGCGACTAACGCGAATCCTGATTAAGAGCTTTTTGTAAAAACTCTTTTTAGGGGTTAAATTTAGTAAATCGTTTTTCTGTTTATAGAAACGGAAGTTAAAAGTTAGCACAAGCTTTTTCACAAATCAAGTCGGCAACCGTGATTGAGGCAGCAGGGATTTCTAAGCCTTTGTTTTTCAGAACTTAACTTACTCTTTAGACTTGCGACTTGACTGCCAGGTTCGGAAAATCATCAGTCCAACGCCGATAAATACCGCGACAAATAATAATACGACGATGATTTGAATTGCCGTCGTAATAAATCCAATAAGAGCAAGAATCCCTTTTAAGACGGCAATAACCAAAGCAATGATAGCTAAAATACTTCCAATAATTCCTGTGGCGACTTTTAATGCAATTGGCATAAAATTAACTTCCTTCTAAACTTCCGAATTAACCACAGAACAGTTCGTTTTGTAGAAACTATTAAAACTGTTCCAATTCCATAATAACTGTTTTTTATCGATTTTTCCAACTCTTTGCTCTGACCTCGGTCGGATAGTCGTTATTGGAATCAAATTTTTCGTTTCGATAATTTGAATCTTCCATTGCGCTGATAAAGCTTGGCGCGTCGGCGCGAGTTGAAAAATCATTATAACTCGGCACGATTTCTTTAGGTTTGAAAATGTAGTTTCTCAAAATATAAAAACCAAGCCCAATTAACAAAACCGGCAAAAGTCCGCGCATCAAATGTCGCAAATCGAAGAACATTTGCAGCACGAATGTTCCGCCGAGAATCGTCAGCAAAATTCCCCAAAGTTTCGGATTGCCTGAAAATCTCTGAACCAGAATATCTTCGGCTAAGTCAGGTTTTGCACCGGAACGAATTAAACGGGCGGTTTTCCAGGCATCAACTGCCGAGTAAAGCCACATTCCCAGAACGCCGAATACAAAAAGCGGCATTTTCGAAAGAATTGCCATCTGAAAAAGTCCGACCGAAACAGCAAAATAAATCAAAGCCTTGTAAGTTTGACCATTATAAGCCGCGCCGAGTCCGGGACAAATAAACGATAAGATCAATGCGGCAAAGGGCGAAGTTTGCGCTTTGACATACGCGGAGTTTGACGATTGATAATGAGTTCTGAGCAGATCAACGCCCAATACGATACAGTCCTGACAATAAGGAAAACCTTTGATGCGGTGATCGCAAGCCGCACAGAGCGGCTTTCCGCATCCGTTGCAACTGACTGTCGCTCCATTGTGACTGTGATAAGCACAATTCATTATTTACTTTCCTCGTTGTTGATATATTCTCCCTGAATAGGCGATTGGTTTGGGTTCGACGAATCTTTCTTTTCGCTGCCCAAAACAACATCGGCACTTTGTTGATAGGTTAGTTCGGCCAAATCCAAAATCTTTTGCGAACCGTCAGCAGAAACCGTCTGGCTGAAAATAAACGCGGCAAAGATCAGCATCATGACAACCGAGGCGAATTGCGGAACGGGAATCGGAAAACTAAGACCGCGCATCCATTCCATTACTTGTGATGACCGGGACGCTTTCACCGTTTTGGCTTCGGTGGTGCCGATCGTCGCTTGCAAAATTTTATTGTGCAAGCCGGCCGGCATCGGCAATTCGTCCATTTTGTATGTGTAGCAAGCGGCAATCGAGCGCACAACTGCGCCAGGCAGATCCGTGCAGTTGTCGCATAAAACAGCGTGACGTTCCCAACGATGGAAAATCGTCGCGGACAAAAAACCGTCCAGATAATCAGTCAAATGTTCTTCAAATTGTTCGCATGACATTGCCGTTTCGGGCATCGTCATTGAAAGAATCCGCGCTTCGAGATGCGTCATTGAGAGTTTTGGAGCGGCAATCTCGTGACAAGCATCGAGCGCGTCCTTAACTTCGTTCAAAAGTGCGTGACACAAAGGACAGCGCAGGGCGTGCGCCGCAACGGCTTTGTGTGTGTGGCGTTCGAGCGTTCCGTCCAGATAATCGGTCAGAAATTCTTCAAACTCCGCACATTTTATTATTCTTTCATCCTTGTAATTCATAAAAACTAAAACCCCTTGGTATCAAAACTTTTCAAAATCTTTCTTGACAATGGCGTTAATATTCATACTTTTTTGCCTTATTTCCGACGCTGTGCGTCAATTTAATATTCCAAATTACAAATTTCAGATTTTTGTTGCGAATTTCAAACAATTTGAAATTTGAAATTTGTAATCGCATTCCGTGCGCTAAATCGTGACAACCCTCATTCGTCGCAGAATCTTTGCCAGTTCAATTCGTCCGCGATTGATACGCGATTTGACGGTGCCTTCGGGAATTTTCAGAACATCAACGATTTCCTGATAGCTTAATTCCTCGATGTCGCGAAGGATTACGCAGGTTCGCAAATCCATCGGCAGCTTGTCAATTCCTTCCTGTATCTGCGCGGCCAGTTCTTTACGTTCAATTTCTTTTTGTGCCGAACCGCCGACCGCCCGCAGATGAAATGTATGGTCTTCAACATCGTCTGCAAAAGAATCCTGCGGATTTCTTTGGCGATGACGGTAATCGTCAATTATCAAATTTCGCGCCAGCCGCATCAGCCAATTTGCCAAATCGCCTTGTTTAGCATCATATTGGTCAAGCG
>JANPDZ010000244.1:0-3616 GCA_031431735.1 Acidobacteriota bacterium
TGTGTTTTCATCAACTCTTCAGGCAGTTTGATGTGACAGATCAGCACATTGACGACATCAACGTGATATTTCAAAAGGTGCATCCGCACGCGAGCTTCGGCGCGTTCCTGTTCTTCGTGCCGATTTTGCAGATAAGCCATCGCCGAAGACTCGCTCGCTTGATTACGGAAAATCGAATCAATCAGCGGGTGCATGACGTTTTGCACAAGCTTTTCGGTGCTGCCGATCTTCGCGACCATAAACGGCGCGTCTTCGGGTTTGACTCTGAATACGACGCGAACTTCGAGCTGCATCGTGAAACCGTCTTTAGAAATTACCGAAAACGGATCGAATGAATCGCCGACTTCCTCAGCCGTCCATTCAACCGTCATATTCGTCGTCGGAATAACAATCGGCGTCGTCGCTAAAGTGTTGACATAATAGCGTCCCGGACCGACAACCGTTTCCTGAATACCGCGATAACCTTCGGGAACAACGTAGGCTTCGTGCGCGCCGCTGTCGAGCCGTTTATCCGCCGGATCGCTGACGAGTTCGGCTTTAATTTGTTCAATCGAAAGATTGTCGCCGTCAACTTTGTCGAGTTTTTCCGCCGCGATCGTGACTTGTTCTTCTTCCTCGCGCTCCAATCTTTCACGAATTTTATTCGCCATTGCGCGGCGAATTTCTTCGCCCGGGTCTTTGCCGACGTTGGAAACAATCACTGCGACCTCGCCGGGTTTTACCTCTTTTGCCGATTCCATAATCACTTTGAAAAGCAACGGATTAACATAATAAGTTCCGGGCAACAAAATATCTTTTTGCGGACCGCGTTGACCGCCGCCAGTAATAAACGTGTTCGGATCCTGAAAATTGTCGTGTCCGGTGACGGCTTGCGCGACGTAATCACGCGGGTCAAGCCGTGCGCCGTCAAGTGCTTCGACAAGTCCAATTTGATTTTCCGAAATAACCGTCGCGTCAAAAAGCCGCACGGTAAAAATTCCGGGTTTGAAGTCGTTCGCATCGTCAATCGAAACGGATTGCGTGTGAATACGGTAAGTTCCGGGCGTCAGAGTTTCGACCTGCGGACCTTTCTGACCGCCGTTATAGACAAAACTTTCCGCGTCCTGAAAGTTTTTGTGACCTTTGATCGCACTGCCGTGAAGTCGTCCCGGTTCAAGCTGTGCGCCATCGGCAGAAGTCATAACACCGATTTTTCCCGGCGGAACCATCGTTGTTTTGGCGATCGAGACATTAAATAAATACGGGTGAATCGCCCATTTTCCGGGCGGCAGAGTGCGAAGCTGGATACCTTTGACGCCGCCTTGTTTGATAAAGGCAATCGGGTCTTGAAAGTTGTTATGCGCGTTTTGTGCGCGGTCGGGTGCGAAATTGCTGCCCATCGGCATCGGTTCGCCGTCAATCGCTTCGATCACGCCGAGTTCGTCCGCGCCGATCTCAACGAGCGGGACTTTTTGAATCACACGCTCGATCGGATACAAAACGACATGAAGTCCGGGTTTTAAGACATCGGCTTGAATGCCGATTTCGCCATCGGTCGCCACGACGCGACCTTGCGCCATCTTTTTGCCCCAGTAACGACGCTCTTTAATGCCGACCTCGGTTGCCCCGACATTAACCAAAATACGCGAAATGATATACCAAATGATGCCCAGGATAATCAGCGCAAGAACGCCGACAACAATTAAAAACATTGAACTTTGATTCATTTTAATTTCCTCAAGAAAAACTATAAATTTTCCTCTGACTTCGTTCGCAGCTTCTCGATTTCTTCTTTTAACCAAAAACCTACGCCCGAAGTTCTTTCCTGTTGGGGAAGAGTTCTGAAATGGCTGTCCAACAAATCAGCCAAATCTTGTGCCCTTAAATTTTCTATCCGGTTTTCTCGCCAAAGTTTTATCACATTTTCCGAAATTTTGCTAAAGGTTTTCGCATTTTCGCTCCTTGCAGCCAGAAAGAGTAATTCGATTGTCTTCTTTCTGTCAGGCGAAACGCTCCAGGCTTTTTCAAATTCAGATAGTTTTTCGGCTCTTAGAGCTAAAATCCGCCGCGTTTCTTCCGCTTTTTTTGCTTCCGCTTGTGCTTTTTCCTGGTGTTCAAACGCACGAATCTCTTCTTCCGTCGGCTGAAAAAGCGGACGGAAGTTTTCGGCGGAAAGATTTTTCGGCGGATTTTGTTCTAAAAGGTTGGAATTTCGCCGCTTGGCAAACTTTGCCAACAGTGCGACAGCCGATAAAACGACTAAAATTGTAAAAAGGAAGAGCATTTTTTGCCCAAGCACGCGCTATCAAAATTTAATGAAACCATCTTCCGAGCGGTGCCTTTATAATTGGATTATACACCGAATCTTAAAAAAGGTTTAAATTTCTTCAATAATTGATTCGCCGCTTTACGGCTCTTGCAAAGTCAGAGATTTTCCGAACATTATTCTCGATGTAAGTTGCGCGGGTGCAGAGCACAATGGCGTTAAGTTAAGGAGAAAACGTAAAACAGACTGTTAGTCTGTTTCCGCGGCTTTACTTTATTTATCAGCTAGTTAGCGGCGCGAAATTTAAACAGGCTAACAGCCTGTTTTACAATTAATGCCGATTTTTCGCTTAACTTAACGCCATTGTGCTCTGCGCCCGCATCTTCTGACTTTGCGCCTTTGCGTTGAATAATCACTCATCATCATAATCTCTCGAAGCGATTTCGCGCATTTTATTGCTCACCAGATCGTAAGAAAAACCTTGCCGCAGAAGATAATCGTAAAACTTTTTCGCGTCTTCGCGCGTTTTCGGTTTGCCTTTGAGCCGCAATCTTTTGGCGATCGCGCGTTCGATGATCTCTTCTTCGGGCGTTTCTTCGAGAGCTTTTTCAATGGCTGCCTCGACAGTTTCATTGTCGAGTTTTTTGTGGGCGAGTTTTTGTTTCAAAACGCGTTTTCCAACCGGCTTTTGACGAATTTGCGAAGCGGCAAAACTTTTTGCAAACTGTGCGTCGTTGAGATAATTATATTCCTTGAGTTTTTCGATTACGCTGTCAACGATTTCCTCGTTTGTCCATTCTTTTTCAAGTAACCTTTCACGTAATTCCTTGATCGAACGCGGTTTGTAAGTCAGCAGATTGACGGCGCGGTCAAATGTTTTTTGGCGCGAGCGTTCCGCGTCTTTGATGATGCGGTCTTTGTCTTCTTTGAGTTCTAATCTTTTGCGCCACATAGTTTTTGTAATTTCAGATTTCAGATTTCAAATTACAAAATCAATTCTAAACTTCCCAATCTAAAATCTAAAATCTAAAATCTAAAATCTATGGATGGAATTTTAATTATAGATAAACCCGCCGGAATCACTTCGCACGATGTCGTCGCACGGTGCCGCCGAATCTTAAAAACAAAACGCATCGGACACACCGGAACGCTCGACCCGTTTGCAACGGGCGTGATGGTCGTTCTGGTCGGCAAAGCGACGCGGCTCGCGCAATTTTTGGATAAAGACGCGAAAGAGTATGAAGCGGTTGTCAGATTCGGATTTGAAACCGACACGGGCTACCTAACAGGCGAAATTAAGGAATCTTCAATTTCAAATTTCAGATTTCAAATTTCAAAAGCGGAAATCGAAATCGTATTAAAAGATTTTCG
>JANPDZ010000245.1:0-1596 GCA_031431735.1 Acidobacteriota bacterium
ATGAGCAAAGTAGAAAATTTAGAAAAAATTATCGAACAATTCGGACCGCATCTGCACGATGCGCCCGATGGCGGCTGGCAATCTGACCGCGTCATTGACAAAATTGTTCCGACACATTGCCCGTATTGCGGAATGCAGTGCGGGCTGAATTTGCTGGTCGAAAAAAATCGTGTTGTCGGCTTTGAGCCGCGTTACGATTTTCCGGTCAATGAAGGCCGTCTGTGTCCAAAAGGCGTGACGGCTTATTTGCAAACTCATCACCCCGACCGCTTGCTTTACCCGCTCGTCAAACGCAACGGCAATTTTGAACGCGCAAGTTGGGACGAAGCACTCGATCTGGTGGTCACAAAATTTAAGGAAATTCAGTCGAAGAACGGCAAAGATGCGATCGCGGTCTATTCGGGTTCGTCGCTGACCACAGAAAAAACTTACCTCGTCGGGAAATTTGCCCGCGTCGGTTTGGGAACGCGATTCATTGATTACAACGGCAGACTTTGTATGGCTTCGGCGGCCGCCGGCAACAACAAAGCGTTCGGCGTTGACCGCGCCGCAAATCCGTGGTCAGACATTCCGCACGCCGAAGTTTTGATCATTGCGGGCGCGAATTGCGCCGAAACTTTCCCGATCTTGAACGGTTTTTTGTGGAATCAGCGCGACAATGGCGGCACTTGGATCGTTATTGACCCGCGTGAAACTCCGACGGCGCGGCAGGGCGATCTGCATCTGCAGCTCAAACCCGGAACCGATGTCGCGGTCGCTAACGGCATCTTGAATGTGCTGATCAACGAAAATCTGATTGACGAAGATTTTATCAAAAACCGAACGAATGATTGGGAAGCGACCAAAGCAATGGCTCTGAAATACACGCCCGAAATCGCGTCGGAAATCTCGGATGTGCCGGTCGAAAAAATCATTCAGGCGGCGCGGCTTTATGGTCGGGCGAAAACCGGAATGATTATGCACGCGCGCGGAATCGAGCATCATTCAAACGGCACGGAAAATGTTTTGAGCTACATCAATATTGTGCTGGCGACCGGGAAAATCGGCGCGAAAGGTCGTGGTTACGGGACGATTACAGGACGGCAAACTTTACGCTTACGGACAAAAATGCACGCATTTTTCGTGTCCGGTCTATTATTCGAAGCCCAATGATCGGCTCGAATGTCCGTGTCACGACGGCGGTTTTGATGTTCACGACGGCAGAAATTTATATGGTCCGCCGCCGCGTCCTTTAGACAAAATCGAAATTGAAGTGCGGGGCGAAGAAGTGTGGGCAATCGGCAGAACGGAGCGCGGGAATGAAAAAAAGATCTAACGAACAGGAAAATCCTACAAATGGACAAATGAGCGGAGATGCGTCAGACGATCGAAAATCAAACAAGCTTTCAGGTCGGCAAGCGGCCGCTAGATCGCGGACGAACGGCCGTTTGGCAATCGCGTCTGATTTTATTGGTGATGATAAATCTCGCGCAATTATGGATTTTGTCGGCGGCTGTCGAAGCCGCATTGGCGCGTGAATTCAGACAATTGCTGCCCCTTGTTGTCGCTTCCGGCGTCTGCTGGCTGATCGCGCTTTCAATTTATCTCTGGTGGAAA
>JANPDZ010000246.1:0-2857 GCA_031431735.1 Acidobacteriota bacterium
GCCCGACATTTCGCCAATCGTCGGGCTACTACCCGACTCTGAACCATCAATTATTGTTAAATCTATTATTCAAAGAGCATAAGCCGTAGCTCTGAATGCCATTTACAAATCTTTACATTTTTTCCAAAACCAAACCTTAACTCGATACGTCTTATCAACAGAACATTTCTAATTTTCAAACTTCAAAGGAGTTATTTCAGATGAAAAAGATCATATTTTTAACGGCAATTTTTTGCCTGATGGCGATTTCGGCTTTTGCACAAAAAGCTGATTTTTCGGGCGATTGGACACTCGATGTGAGCAAATCTAAACTCGATGAAAGAGCGCGTGTCGAATCAATGACGATGAATGTCACGCAAACCGACAAAGATATAAAGGTTGAAGCCGCCACCAAACGGCTTCCGCCGCCTGCCGACGCGGCGCAGGGCGGTGGCGGTCAAGGCGGTGGTATGGGACGCGGCGGCGGTATGGGACGCGGCGGTTTCGGCGGCGGCGACGGCACGACCACTTACACGCTTGACGGCAAAGAATCGAGTATGGAAGTTGACGGCCCGATGGGCAAAATGCCCGTCAAATTAAAAGCCGAACTTGAATCAGGCGGCAAGTTAAAATTATCGAAATCATCGTCATTCAACACGCAGATGGGCGAAATTTCAATTACCACGAAAGAAACGTGGACGCTCTCTGACGAAGGCAAAACCTTAGCGGTCAAACGCGAGATGGAAACGCCGCGCGGCACAAATTCTTCGGAAATGGTTTTCACGAAGAAATAAATTTGCGGAAAATTCAAATCAAAAGGGCAAGAGTTTCGGCTCTTGCCCTTTTGATTTTCTCATAAAATAAGAAAAACACACCTCGTTAAGCAGGCGGTCTGTGACCGCTGTCGATCATATTTATCGGACATCGTTTTTTAAGCTTTTCATTATGTTTTTTGAAAATCTTAATGTTGATTTTATGTATCTGATTAGGTCTTTGGCTTTTGGTCTTTGGTTTTTGGTTTTTTCAATGGAAACTTGTTAATTTTCGATCAAGATTTCAGAAATATACGCGGATTGGTGAGAAATTCATCGCCAATCGGCAATTTCTTCCAAAAACCAAAAACCAAAGACCTAAACAATTACCTATTATTTGAGATCTAAGCAGGGATGAATAAGTTTTGTCACATAATGCAGAAGCCCGCTACGCTCGTAAGGGCAAACAAACACACTTACGAGCATAGCGTGTTTCCGCAAAGTCATTATGTCGCAAAATATATGCTGACCTGCTTAAGATTTGAAATCTCAAATTTTAATAACTTCAGAAAACACGGTGCTTATTACAAAATTTTCAGTTTGATCCGCCGCCGCCGTAGCCATTTCCAATTAAGTCGACACCTCGTGTGCTTTTTAATTCGACAGTTTTTGGCGGAGGAACTTTTTTCAGTCCTAAATCCTTCCGCAGTTTTTCGGCAGCCTTCGGGTCTATTTCGAGAAGTTTTTGATATTCCTTCATAACATCTTCGGTCGTTCCGATCTTGTTCAAACAAACGGCGTATTCGTAATGCGCGTCCGCGTCAGACGGTTTGATCTCGACGGCCGTGCGGAATGCCGATACCGCCGAATAATACTGTCTCAAGCCTTTATATGCCTGTCCGAGATTAAATTGGGCTTCAAACGATTTCGGCGTATCTTTTGTAATATCGCTGAACATTCGCCGTGCATCTTCGAAATAACTCATTTTCAGATAGTTTATTCCGATCGAAAATTTCGTGTCCGCGTTGTTTGAATCGAGAAGTAGCGAACGATTCAGATACTCAAGCGATTCCTGATGTTTTTTTTGTTCATAAAGCGCATCGCCCAATTTGTTGAGAATGCGCGTATCGTTGGGCGCAAGCTTTAAGGCAAGCCGCAATCTTTGCTCGGCTTTTTTGTAATTTTTTTCGTCGTTAACGATTTTCGCGGCGCGTTCAAGCTGCTGCTGCGCGCCCGAACTTTTTTGCGAATCCGTCAAGGCGGCGATTTCCTTGTCGGTCAGATTGTCGGGAACAGCATAACCCGAGGAATCACTATAACCCGGTGAGGATTTAATTGCGATGTCGGCCGTCCCGGTTGTTACTAATTTTCGGCTCTTGGGCTCATCGTTCCTAAGAACTGACCGATAAGATTTTGTGCTTGAAAAAGCATTTCCAAACATCGGAATCAGCGTCGTAATCAGAATCAAAACGACGATCGGCAGCGCGATGTTGCCGACCGCCGACAAATCGCTTTCGCTTTGGACAAGCTGACGTGCGACCGCTTCGGCTTTGGCTGAAAGAAGCTGTTGGCGTTGCCGGAACATCGTCGAACCCGAACGCAGCCCAACCAGCAGATTTTCGATCTCGCGTTCAATCCGTCCGCGTTTTTCGGCAAAATCGCCCGTCAATCTTTTTTGCTCGCCCTCGGGAATTTCGGTGTTGGGATCATATTCAAAACCGCGTTCCAGATTTTTGCGCCATTCAAAGATTTTATTCGTAATTTGGCGGTCAACCGGCGAAGACGACAGGAGTTTGGGGGAAACATCTGCCGCTGTTCGGATGTTATAATTTTCTAATGTATTAATTTGTTTGACGCTGATGCCCGCAATTTGTTCATCGCTGATCTTGAACGACGACAGATAAACATCGAGTTTGTAATGAAAAACCTCGTCGTGCAGAAGTTTGACCTTTTCACGGCTTTGCTGTTGTAGTGCTTGATGCTCCGTGATTCTTTGTTTGATCTGCTAATGATTGCTGTTTAACTGCTGAAAAATATCGGATTAAGACTTTTCGTTTTCGAGATGATTCATATCCTTACGCGTTTTTTCAAGCCGTGCTTCCCAATCAGCTTTGTTGATCTTGTTC
>JANPDZ010000247.1:0-2355 GCA_031431735.1 Acidobacteriota bacterium
TTGTTTAACAGATAACCGCTCTAATTTGCAGTCTTGAAAACAAAGAGCTTAGAGTTTTTAACTGCGCTAACTTACCGAAATTAGCCGAAAAGTCTATGTTGAAAACAAAGGACTTACGGCTTAACTTGGCGCATATGGGCTAACAGCCTGTTTTACGTTTTCTCCTTAACTTAATGCCATTGGGCTGAAGCCATAACTCTGAACTTTAAGCAATAAAAAAAGGCGCATCAACCAAAAGGTTTTTTGCGCCAATGCTTGAAATATAAAGTTGGATTTATGGGATAAAAGCATTAGGAACAGGCAGATCGCCCGTAATTCCGAAAGTAACGATCCCGACTCCCGCAGTTGTCTGATTAAGAAACCAAGTTGAATTTGATGGTCGGAAAACCGACGAATCAAACTTACCATCGCCGTCATAATCACCCGGCGTTGGAATATCGCCGTTTGCTCCGAACGGGAACGAGAAGAATGAATTATCTTCTGACCGGAGAATAAACCAGAATCCGGTTGAAGGTCGGAAAAAGGCAATATCCGCCTTGCCGTCGCCCGTGTAATCTCCGGGAACAGGTTTGTCGGTTGATTGACCGAATTGCAAAGCAGCGGTTTGTCCCGTTGAACTCTTTGAATACCACCATTCGCCAACCGAAGGTCGCCAGATGGCAATGTCGGCTTTTCCATCACCATCATAATCAGCCGGCACGGGTTTATCGGTAGATGCGCCGAAAGAAGAAATAGTGATGCCGCCGTCTGAGGAGCGTTGGATAAACCAGGTTGCGACCGATGGACGAAAGACCGCCGCATCGGTTTTACCGTCGCCGTCATAATCGGCAGGTGTTGGAATATCGCCAGTCGTGCCGAACGGGAACGAGAAGAACGAAAAATCTTCCGATCTCAAAATAAACCAAAAACCTGTCGAAGGTCGCCAGAAAGCGATGTCGGCTTTCCCGTCACCTGTAAAATCTCCGGGCACGAGTTTGTCGGTTGATTGCCCGAATTGAAGCGCAGCATTGCCGCCGGTTGAAGATTTCAGATACCACCACTCACCGACCGGCGGGCGAAAGATTGAAATATCCGTCTTGCGGTCACCGTCGAAGTCGAAAGGAGAACGAACTTGACTGGAAACATTTATCGGACTGCTCGCCGCGACACTGGAAAATCCGTCGTTTATCAAATATCTGAACTCATAAACACCGGGCTGATTAGGTAAAACGAAGGTCAGATTGCCGGAAGTAAGTCCGCCCGTATATTGTTTAGAAACATACGCCGAATTCAATGTTCCAATTCTGAATAATCCGATCCAATCGTCAACCGGACGACCGGCAGGCGCATTCCAGGAAGCGTTGATTTGACCACCAGCCGGAGCTGAACTCGGTCCAGTGACACTAAAGCCCACATTTGAAGCGGTCAAATTATGAGTTACAAGTCCGGAGCGATTAAACACATTGTCGTCCGCGTATGCGTAAATGGTCGGAGTTGTCGAAGCATTCAAAGTCAAAGGCGACGAATATTGTTGAAATGTCGTGCCGTTCAGCGAATACATGATCGACTGCACGCCGGTTCCGGCATCGGTCGCCTCAAGATCAATTCTCGAATTCCCGGCTTGAACGGTTTCGTTAATATTAAGGTGCGGCGATTCGATGTCTTGAGCCTGTGTTCCAGATACGTTGATCGTCGGATTAACCTGAGTATCAAATGTTCCGTTTCCGTCGCTATCGTATTTCAAATCCGCCACACCCGTAGGTGTAATCTCAAGTAATGCAAAAACATTCGGAGGCAGTGTTATATCAACATAGCGAATAGCTTGAGTAATGGTTTGACCGTCGTTCTTCGTTAAAGTAATTGAAAGTGGGGTTAACGGAGTTTTCAATACCACCTTGTAACCCTGATCTAACGGAAACCCCACATCTAGGTTTCTCTCACCGTTAACATTCACTTTAACGTTTTGAATTCCAGCATCGAGGGAAGTACTTAATGGATCAGTCGTATTCCCAAATGAATCAGTGATTATTACTGACTCCGAATTGTCAATTCTTAATTTGTAATTCGGCTCGACAACAACATCAGCAGGATTTTGAGTACCGAATTGAAGTCCGGCAATTACAATACCTTCGCCAATTAAGCGGTAGAAATAGCAGCTTTCCGCTGATGGATGCTCCCTAATTCTACTTTGTTAGATCAAAAATTCAGTCTGGTTTTAGCTAAAAAATACGTATCAGACGCTCGTTCACACCCATTATTTCTGCCAATTGGGCGAATTTACCGGCGGTAATGTTTGGCTTTCGGAGCATGTTTTCAAAATAAAGTTGATCTAACAAAGTAGGTGCGACACGAGGTCGCGGAGTTAGCTGTGATGCG
>JANPDZ010000248.1:0-3682 GCA_031431735.1 Acidobacteriota bacterium
CTTTTGATTATCAAAAGACGAACTGTAAATGTCCATAATTAAATGGCTTTGCTATCATTCGATTGAAATATCACACAAATTCTCTCTGTTGGGAAATTTCCACCCAGCACCACTAGCGCATCGCGCTAGGTCGGCGATACATAATTTCACTAAGCCCTGAAAGGGCGCAATATTGATAATTTCGCCCTTTCAGGGCTTGCCGCGCAGGTGATTGTTTGACTGGCGCGGTGCGCCAGGCTATTACATTACGCCTCTTCGAGGCTTTGTTTGGAATCAAAGAACTTGTGTAGATACTAATGGCTCGCGCTACGGGCTACACGCTTTCGCCATCTCCGATGGCTGAAAACTAAAACCGCGTAACATCAGATTTTAATCCACTAAGAAACACGAAGAGACACTAAATTTGACAAAAAACTTTGTGTTTCTTCGTGTTTCTTAGTGGAAAAATAAAAATGAAAATCGTTTTTATGGGAACGCCAAAAGCGGCAGTTCCTGGTTTAGAGAAAATTTTGCTGGGCGGGCACGAAGTTGTTGCCGTTTATACGCAACCCGACCGGCCTTCGGGGCGCGGCAATAAAATTTCGTTTTCGCCGGTCAAGGAATTTGCATTACAGCATAATTTACCGGTTTTTCAGCCGACAAAAATAAAAACCGCTGATGCTTTTGAACTTTTTGCATCTCACAAAGCAGATGTTGCGGTCGTTGTTGCCTACGGGAGAATTTTGCCGCTTTCATTTCTCGAAGCGTTTCCGAAGGGTGCGATAAATGTGCATTTTTCGCTGCTTCCGAAATATCGCGGAGCCGCTCCGGTCAATTGGACGATCGTTAACGGCGAAGAAAAAACAGGCGTGACAACGATAAAGATGGATGTTGGTCTCGACACCGGCGACATTTTGCTGGTCAGTGAAACCGCAATCGGAAAAGACGAAAATGCTGTTGAATTGATGGACAGATTATCTATTATCGGTGCCGAATTGCTTTCGGAAACTCTTGATAAAATTGATATTTTAACGCCGCAGCCGCAAAATCACGAATATGCGACCTTTGCGCCGATCATGAAAAAAGAAGATGGCGCGATCAATTGGAATCTGAAGGCAACGGAAATCATAAATCGGGTGCGTGGTTTTCAGCCATTTCCGACGAGTTTTACGAAATATCAGGATAAAAAAATAACGATTTGGAAAGCGCGTGAATTTCAGATTTCAGATTTCAAATTTCAGATTGCCGGAGAAATTCTTGAAGCAAAAACTGATAGATTATTGATTTCTTGTGGTAAAAATTCAGTTTTGCAGATCGAAGAATTGCAAGTTGAAGGCAAACGGCGAATGACGACACGCGATTTTTTGAACGGTATAAAATTGCAAATCGGAGAAAAATTAGTTTAGAAAATGTCTGAAACGAATTATCAAATCATTACATTTTACGAATTCAAGCGATTGGAAAATCTGCTTGAAATCAAAGCATCGCTGGTCGCTGCGATGGACGAATTCTCAATCAAAGGCACGATCATTATTGCCGAAGAAGGATATAATGCGACCGTTTCGGGGTTTCCGACGGACATTAAAAGTTTTATTGAAATTCTCGAAAATGTCTTTGAAACAAAATTAACATATAAATCTTCATTTCATGCCGAACGCCCATTTTCAAAGGTCAAAGTCAGAATAAAGAAGGAAATTGTATCGCTTCGAAAAAAAGTTGAGATTGAAAAAGGAATCGGAACACACACTAAACCCGCCGATTGGAACAAAATAATTTCCGGCGAAAACACGATAATTTTAGACACACGCAATGATTACGAAGTCGAAATAGGAACATTTAAGGGGGCGATCAATCCGAAAATTGAAAAATTCAGCGATTTACCACAATTTGTCGCTACAAATTTCAACCCTGACGAGCATAAACGGATCGCGATGTTCTGCACGGGCGGAATCCGCTGCGAAAAATTCGCGCCGCTGATGAAAGAAATGGGTTTTGAGGAAGTTTTTCAGCTCGAAGGCGGAATTTTGAAATATCTCGAAGAAACGCCAGAAAATGAATCGCTTTGGGAAGGCGAATGTTTTGTTTTTGACGACCGGATCGCGGTTGATAAAAATTTACAAGGCGGAAAAACCGAAGATCGACGCCCTCTGACGATCAATCCGCCGCAGAAAAAATGAAAATATCACCATCAAGAATCGCCGCCTTTGAAATACTCACAAAAATCGAAAAAGAAAAAGCATTTTCATCGGTTTTATTGCCGTTGGCTGAAGAAAAATTGGAAACAAAAGACCGCGCACTGTGCCACGAATTAACGCTCGGAACTTTAAGAAAACAAATCTATCTCGACCTAATAATCGAAAAATTAACGAACGGAAAAAACATTGATTTGGCTGTAAAAATAATTTTGCGGATCGGACTTTATCAAATGATCTTTCTCGACAAGATTCCGGCACACGCGGCGATCAACGATTCGGTAAATCTTGTGCAAATGGCAAAAAAAACTTCGGCAAAAGGCTTTGTAAATGCGATTTTGCGAAAATTTACACGGGAAACGGTTGAACTTGAGTTTAAGGACGAGGTTGAAAGGCTGGCGGTCGAGACTTCGCATCCAAAATGGTTGATAGAAAAATGGATCGCTGATTTTGGCTTTGATGAAACTGCCAAATTAGCCGCTGCCAATAACGAAACTCCGAAATTGACTTTTCGTTTGACAGCGAAGACGAGAGAAGAGACGAAGAGACGGAGAGACGAAGAGACGGAGAGACGAAGAGACGGAGAGACGGAGAGACGGAGAGACGGAGAGACGGAGAGACGGAGCGACGGAGCGACGGAGAGACGGAGAGACGAAGAGACGGAGAGACGGAGCGACGGAGCGACAAAGCAACAATTATTTGAGTTGGCTGAAAAAGGCGAGATCTATTTTCAGGATGAAGGCTCGCAAATGATCGGAAATGCGGTTGAGTTGCGTGCAAATGAAAAGTTTTTAGATATTTGTGCCGCGCCCGGAAGCAAAACAACGCAAATTTCAAATTTCAAATTTCAAATTTCAAATTTAATTGTGGCGGGCGATCTATATTTTCAGAGAGTCAGAATATTGCAGGAAAATTGTCGTAATCAAGGCGTTGATTTTGTCAATATTCTGCAATACGATGCCGAAAACGCGTTGCCTTTTGCGGATGAAAGTTTCGACGTTGTTTTGCTTGATGCGCCGTGTTCGGGAACCGGAACGATTCGCCATAATCCCGAAATTCGATATTTCCTCGAAAGAAAAGATTTTACAGAGTTAGCTGACAAACAACTCAAAATCTTAAAAAACGCATCAAAGTTAATCAAACAAGGCGGACGCATTATTTATTCGACCTGTTCATTGGAAAAAGAAGAAAACGAGTTGGTTTGCCAACAATTTTTGGTTGAAAATAGGGGATTTCATCTCGTCAAACCAAATATAGCGGAAAGATTATTAACGACAGATGGTTTTGCGCGGACTTTTCCGCAAAATGATAGTATGGACGGATTTTTTATTGCCATGTTTGAAAAGATCTAGTTTTCTGATAAGGTTTTTATGTCATTTGAGTCGTTTGTTTCAATTAAAAATGCTAGACTTTCGTATTAATTTGGGGAGTTTTACAAAAAAGTGGGTTTTATAAAAAAAATCGGATCGGCGTTTGGGAAATTAATAATTGTCGCGCTTTTGGCGGCGGCT
>JANPDZ010000249.1:0-3919 GCA_031431735.1 Acidobacteriota bacterium
GCCTGTTTGCCGTAATAATAAGTGAGAACGCCGGTCGCCGTGACCCGCGCCGCGTTCGTCAAAACCGCGATCGGAATTGCCGAAAGCATCAAGATCACGGCTCGCCAAAAGTCTTGATCTTTTAGAAATCCGAACCAGCCGGTGTCAGCCAATGCGCGTTTTGTCCGCGTGAAATACGCAAGGATCAAGGCAAGCGTCATCAGCGTCATCAAACTGCGGATGCCGCTGCACGCTTCGACAACTTCGAGCGCGATGACCTGCGTCGCGCCGCTTGGCAAAATCTCGAAAACATTACCTTTGCGAACGGTCGGAATTTCAAAAAGCCGAATTCCCCAAACGGCGATCTGCGACGCGTAGATCTGCAAAGGAAACGCGATCTTGTTAAAAATTATCTGCGGGATCGGGATTGCCAACAGCAGCAGTACAAACGGCACGACGAGAAACTGTAAAATCCGCGCGCCGAAAAAATAGACAGCGATGCCGCCGAGCATCAGAACAAACGAAACCCGCTGTGTAAAAAGTTCCGCGCCTAAGCTGCCGCCCAAAAGCATCAGCATCGCAAAAAGAATCACGCTGCCGCCGAGCAGGAATTTCGGTGTTTTGACTTGTTTTTGAAGTTCGTCCGATTCCATCCAAATGATAAAACCGATCACAAAAGGAACAAGCAGCCCGTGCGAGTAATTTTCGTCCGTCCACCAATCACGCCCGAGTTTCGCCAAAACACCGGCATACAGAAACGCCAATGCCAACCCGATCAAAACAGGTTTCCAGAGAGTTTTAAAATTGCTTGAATCTGAATTCATCGGCTTCACCGCTAAATGGCAGGAAACGTCAAATCGCGGCTATTTTCCGCAAATGTTAGCTTACCACAGAAAAAATTGCCGATAAGATTTTTTAGGACTTTCGCTTAGAATGCGGAAGCCCGCACGAAGTAAGGGCGAAAACACACTTACTTCGTGCGTGTTTCTGCATATTTCTGCTTTCAAGCGAAAGTCCTATTTTTATGATTTTCGCCTGAGGATAAACCCGGCGATTTCGCGCAAGATTTCGGTCGGTTTTTCGATTTGTTCCAAAAATCCGATCGCTTCGGCGTGAATTTTTTCCGCCAATTTTTGCGTTTCATCAATTCCGTAAATGCCCGGATACGTCGCTTTTTCGGCGCGTTCGTCTTTGCCGGCGGTTTTGCCCAAAACTTCGGTCGTCTGCGTAATATCCAATAAATCATCGGTGATTTGAAATAAAAGTCCGAGTTTTGAGGCGTAATTTGTGATTGAATTTAACTCATTTTCGCTTGCTTCGGCGATGATCGCGCCGCTGCGTGCCGAAACGGAAATCATCGCGCCGGTTTTGTTTTGATGAATATTTTCCAGATCTTCGAGCGAAATCTTTTTTCGTTCGCCGTCTAAATCCAATTGCTGTCCGTCAACCATTTTAGCGGCAGACTGAGCAAGTTCGGTAATTAATTTGACGCGAATTTTATCGCTCAAATTTTCGTCTTCGGCGATTGATTGAAAGGCTAAACTTTGCAAAATATCGCCCGCCAGAATCGCCGTCGCTTCATCGAATTTTTTATGACAAGTTTCGCGCCCGCGCCTTAATGAGTCATCGTCCATCGCCGGCAGATCGTCGTGAATCAGCGAATAGGTGTGAATCATTTCAATCGCTGCCGCAGAGCGTAATAGTTTTTTTTCATCCGCGCCGAAAGCATTTCCGACCGCTAACACGAGCGCGGGACGAAAACGTTTGCCGCCCGCGAAAAGGCTCCACCGCACGGCTTCGTAAAGCCTGACGGGTGCAACTTCGGCGGACGGAATGAGTTTGTTTAAGGTTTCATCAACAATGAAACTTGCCTCCGCAAAAAACTTTTCCAAATCTTTCATGACGTCGCTCATTATCAGTTATCGCTTGCCAATTTCAAAAGCCGCGCCGCCAATTTTCTTGTAATACGCGGCAAAATAGTTTATAAATATTTCAAACTAAAAGGAACAAAATATGATCAGAATGTCAAAAATACTTTACGTCGGCGCATTAGTTGTTACATTTATATTTCTTTTTCTGTTCGGAATTCCGGCACTTTTTTTATTGGACAGCTATAAAATTCCGAGAGATCTGGGGATTGACGACAGCATCACCAGCCTTTCCGTCGCAGTTTTGATTTTTTTATCCGTCGCCCCTTTTCTAATTACCCAAATTATTCTTACATTGGTGGTTATTTACAAGATGTGGGCGTCAATTCAAGGCGGACGCGCGACCCGCACGACTGCGGGCACGGCACTCGGATTTCTTTTTATTCCGTTTTTCAATCTTTATTGGCTCTTTCAAGTTTGGGGCGGTTTCCCGACCGACTACAATCGTTATATTGACGAATATTCCTTGCCGATACCGAAGCTCTCGAACGGGCTTTATATCGCCTATCCGATTCTGACTTTAATTCCGTTTCTCGGAATTTTGTTGGCTCCTTTAGTTTTTATTGTCGTGATAGTTAAAACCTGCAATGCCGTCAACCTTTTGGCTGATGCCAAGCAGCACCGGCAAATGGTAAGATGAGAGAGATTTTGAAACTTGAGTGTTTGGTTTCGTTTGTCAGGTCGTTTTTCGATGTTTGTGCCTATCCGCCGCGCGTCGCCCAATTTCATCGTAAAAGCATTTCGGGTTCAAGAATATGAAAAAATGTTTGCAATGCCAACAGCTTTACGGCGACGATACGAATTTTTGTTTGTCGGACGGCTCGACGCTTGTTTCCGTTCCCGAATCGTTCACCTCGTCGTCCGATGCGCCGACGGTTGTCAGCGATTTTTCGTTCACTCTGCCGCCGACGTCTGCGTCGTCAACCGAAACACCGACGGTCGTCCGTAATTTTCCGTTCACGCCGCCGCCGACCTCCGCGATGCCCGCCGAAACGCAGATGGCTATCAATAATTTGCCGTTTACTCCACAGGTTTCATACACGCCGCCTACAGCTCCCAAAAGCAACACGCTTTTGATCGCGCTGGTCGTCGGACTGTTCGCCCTTGTTGTCGGTGGTGCAGTCGTCGGCCTGGTGATGTATGGTCTATCTGATTCAGACAAAAAAGATACAAATGTCGCCAATGTTTCAAATTCTGCGGACAAATCAAACAAAAACAAATCTGCCGAACAAAAATCCGACAACGATGATCTCGCCCAAAATCTGAAACAGCAGCAGGAAAAAATCGAAAGAGATAAACAGAAACTGGAAAACGAACGCAAGGCTCTCGAAGCCAAAAAGAAGGAAGCCGCGCAAACGCCGAGACCATCAAGTTCGACGACGGCGACAATCATTGATCCGCCTTCAAATATCCGCGCAACGCCAAACGGCACGGTTATCTGTGTGATGCGTCAGCGCGGCACGGTCGTTAATATTCTCGGCTCGACCGGTGTTTCCGACAACAACGGCACTTGGTATTACACCGACGCCTGCGGCCGAACGGGCGTGATTCATTCGAGCCAGATCAGATTTTAAAGTGCTAGTAATGCGTCAGTCAAGATACCACCGCCAGAGGCGGTGGCTTGATTTATTCGCCCTAGAAGGTGCGCCATTACGGTTGAACGAAGTTAAGGATTTCTTTTCTTCTCTCAACTTGCCTGATCTTTGAAAAGCTTAGTAATCAATCTCGCCATTTACTCTTTAATTGAATATACGCAAATGTTTTTGCTTATTTAGCTGATTCTTATTTCTAGCGAGCTCTCTTATCATTGAGCTTGATATATTTTGGTTTGTTTGCCTGTCCTAACTTTTGTCTGTTAATTTGAAACCACTACCAAAGGTAGTGGCTTATTCCTAGTAAAAGTTTTAGCGACTGGAGCGCAAGCGTCCCCGCTTGCCTACGTCGCTGAGACGCGGCGTCAAACACTCCGATTCCTATGAATATTGAAAGAAAATGAAAGATTTGAGCGTTTT
>JANPDZ010000250.1:0-3593 GCA_031431735.1 Acidobacteriota bacterium
GACCGGCGAATATCCGCCCGAAGATATGGAAGAATTTAACCGCAAGAAAAATGAGGGAAATATCGTCAGTAATATTTTCAAGGAAATCGGTGATGCCGTTGCTGATATGCCGACGACGATGAAACAGCTGGCGATCGTGCAATTTTTTACGTGGTTTGCCTTGCCGTTTATGTGGCAGTTTTATGGTTTGACGGTTGCACGACACGTTTTCGGCGCGGTTGACGATAAGAGCGATCTGTTCAAACAGGGAACGGAATGGGGCGGCGTTTGTTTTGCGATCTATAATTTAGTCTGTTTTCTCATTGCTTTTGCAATTCCGCCGCTTGCCGCCAAAATCGGACGCAAAGGCGTGCATATTTTTTGTTTGCTGTGCGGCGGTTTAGGTTTGCTTTCGACATTCTTTGCGACAAATCCATATTTTCTATGGGTTGGAATGGCAGGAGTCGGGATTGCCTGGGCTTCGATTCTTTCGATGCCGTATGTCATTCTGGCGGGTGCGATCAAACCTGCAAGAATGGGCGTTTATATGGGCGTTTTCAATCTTTTTATCGTCATTCCACAAGTGGTGCAATCGTTTCTGACACCGCAAATTTATAAATCCGTGCTTGGCGATAATCCGCTCAATGCCGTAATGCTCGGCGGAATTTCGATGTTGGTTGCGGCGGTCAGTGTTTTGATTGTCAAAGATGTCGGTGCAAGCAAATTAATCGAAGGCGAATTTGTCAGCGGCGGACATTAATTTTAAAATTGAGAAGAGAATTTTATGAAACAAATTCCGGACGCATTGACAGATATGCTGGCAGCGTGGAACGAGCGCGATTTGACGCAAATTCGGACTCACATCGACAAATCAATCGCTGAGAATGTTGTTTTTGCCGATCCGGCAAATTTTATTCACGGCAAAGATGCTTTTGAAGTGATGATAAAGAATTTTCGTCTGAAACATCCTGAATCGGTTTGTGTTCGGACAAGTGGAATTGATTCGCACAACAATCGTTTTCGTTACAGTTGGAAAATCACTATTGGCGAAACGCTGATTGTCGCGGGCTTTGATGTTGCGCAATTGAACGAAAACGGACTCGTTGAGCGAATTGACGGATTTTTTGGCGATTTACCGCCGTTGGAAAGTTAAATATTATGGGATTCAAAATTAAAAGAAAAAAAAGTATTTTTGGCATTTCTGCTGTCAAGGAGAAGATGAAACAAATGTCTCGAATTGCAAAAATGCTTGACGATGGCGATTACGATGAAGCACTTCCGCTTTTGCAGGGAGCGGTAAAAAAATACCCCAATGATGAACCACTTTGGGAGATGTTAGCTTTCGTCGGAAACGAGTTGAATTTAAACAGGACTATGCAAAAGGCTTTTGCTAAACTGGTTCAATTTCAGCCGAATGATCCTGATAATTGGCATAATTTGGCGGCTACATACATATTTGATACCTATCCTGCGCTGGCAATGCAAACTTTTAGAGAGTTTGCCCGCCGTTTTCCTTTTGATAGCCGAAGTGAAACGGCACTTGAAGTAGCAGAAGTCGCCGAAAAAGACATCAAAGGATTGTTTGAAGTCTATGATCTACTTGATAATGCGGATTTAACCAAAATTGCTGTATTACACGATAAAGTGCAACTTTTTATGCACCATGAAGAATATGAAAAGGCAATCGAAACCGCCATTGAACTGATTAAAAAGGTTCCTGATTTTATTTCGCCATACAATAATCTCAGTTTAGTTTATTTTATGATAGGCAAGATTGAAAAAGCACTTGAAACTGCCAAACTTGCTTTAGAAAAACAACCCGATAATTATCACGCTTTGGGCAACACAGCCCGTTATTTAGCCTTTTTGGGCAGAAATGATGAAGCTCAAAATTTTGGTAATCGCTTGCGTCTGACAGAAGGCGAATCTTCAGACATTTGCGATAAAAAAATCGAAACTTTTGCTTATTTAGGCGATGATGAAGCGATTGTTGAAGTTTATCAAGAAGTGGAGGAAAAGAAAATTAAGCTGCAAAATAAAGGTTTTTCCAAAAATCTGGCGGCTTTTTCTTTTTACCAACTTGGCGACGAAAAGAAAGCCAAAAAACTTTGGGAAGAAGCAGTTGAAGATGATTGTGATGAGGCTGGGAATAATTTGGAACAGATCAAACTCCCTGTTTTTGAACGGAATATTTATGCCTTTGGTCTGCGTTATTGGTTGCCTAAGATTTATATGAATGAATGGCTCAATCTTATCAAAGATGTCAAAGAAGATGATAATTTCGAATTCAATATGGATCAGAAAAACAACCAATTCTTCAATAAATATCCATATATCATCAATGTTTTTCAAATTGTTCTTGAACGCGGCGACATCAAATCGAAAGAGTTTGTTATCAGAATAATTAAACGCTTGAATAACCCAAAAGCGTCGGAAATTCTCAAAGAATTTGCTTTGGGTAAAATTGGCTCCGATTCGATTCGTCATCAGGCAGCAATGGTGTTGAAAGAATTGAAGTTTATTCCAAACAAAGTTCAACTTTGGATGAAAGGCGAACAGTCGGAATTTAATTTAAAAGGGTTTTTCATAACCGGAGAGGTATTGATAAACAAAAATTATCCGATGAAACCAAAAGTCGGCGATCTGATTGCCAACGGTTTCGAAGCCAGGCAGAAAGGTAATTTGGAACTTGCCGATCAATATTTCAAAAAGGCTCAAAAAATTCAACCCGATCATCCGGTTTTACTCAATAACCTTCTTGTTACCAGACAAGCTAAAGGTGAGAAATTTGACATTGAAAAAGAAGTCAGAGATATGCACACACGTTTTCCTGATTATTTTTTTGGTGCGGTCAATTTGGCACTATTTGTGGTTAGCAAAGGAAATGTTGAAGAAGCAAAACGTATTGTCGAAAGATTTGAAGACAAAGAAACTTGGCATATTTCAGAGTTTAATCTTTATTCAAAACTTCAAATTGAAATTTGTCTGGCTGAAAAACTTTTTGACGGAGCAAAAAGTTGGCACAGCCAAATGGTTCAGGCTAATGAACGATTTGATCTGACCGAAGCCGAAATAGCCGAGTTCAAAGAACTTGAGATAAAAATTCAAACAGAAGAACTTTATGACAAACTTTCTTCGGGAGTTAAGAAATTATTTGGGAGAGGTAAAAAGAAAAAGAAATGAGCGATATTAAAGAATTTATCGGGCTTTGGCATATTTTCGAAATGCAAGCCTGGGACGAAGATTATTTCAATATGGAAGTGCAGGCGTTTATTGAAATTATGCCCGCATAACGAGGGCGATTTCAATTCGGACTTGTTCGCGGCAATCTTGATATTGAAGAAATCGGTGACGCTGGCAGAATAGACTTTACCTGGGATGGAGCCGATGAAAACGAAGAGGCTTCCGGAGGCGGTTGGTTAAAATTGAAAAGTAAAAATAGCCTTGAAGGCAAAATCAAATTTCATCAAGGCGATAGTTCTACATTTGTTCATTACTGAGCGGCATAGTTATTGCTTAGTTGGAATTTGTTGGAACTTTTTAAGAAAGTTGCCCGCGAAATGACGCGAAAGGCACGAAATAGAAAATTAGATTGAATCATTTTCGCTTTTTTT
>JANPDZ010000251.1:0-4427 GCA_031431735.1 Acidobacteriota bacterium
TTTTCGCAACTATGCCAACTCGTTTAATTATACAGCAGCGGGCGCGGTTTCCTCAATGCGACTTGGCAACGGACTTTGGGAAAATACGAGTTTTAATTCACGTCTGCAACCAACACAAATCGGCTTAGGCTCAGGCGCGACGAGTCAAAACCTTCTCAAACTAAACTATGATTACGGCTCAACTCAAAACAACGGCAATGTGCAATCGCAAACGATTACTGTGCAAAGAAGCAACCAATCGCCGCTCGTGCTCAATCAAAGCTATGTGTATGACAGCTTGAACAGATTAAAAAGTGCCGAAGAAAAGGATGCGAGTAATGCGACGACCTGGAAGCAAACGTATTCTTTTGATAGATACGGCAATCGCCGATTCGATCAAGCCAACACGACTTTCCCGACTTCATTTGCCAATACGAATCTGACGAATCCAACGATTGACACGGCAAACAATCGCTTTACGACCGGACAAGGCTATACTTACGATTTAAGCGGAAATCTGCTGACGGATGCGGAAGGCAGAAGTTTCACCTACGACGCGGAAAACAAGCAACAAGAAGCGAAAAACTCAAGCAGTCAAACCGTTGGATTATACTTTTACGATGGCGACGGGAAAAGAGTCAAGAAAGTTTCCAACACGGAAACCGTGATTTTCGTCTATGATGCAGGCGGAAAACTCGTTGCCGAATATTCAACCCAACTTTCAACGACACCGCAAGTGCAATACTTGACAAATGATAATCTCGGAACGCCGCGAGTCGTTACAAATGAATTAGGGTCGGTCGTGTCGCGTTCGGATTATATGCCCTACGGAGAGGAAATCGTCAGTTTGGGCAATCGGACAAGTGCGGAAAAATATGTGACGGATGATGTCAGGCAAGGATTTACGGGTTACATCAAGGATGATGAAACAGGATTAGATTTTGCTCAGGCAAGGATGTATAAGAAGGAATTGGGCAGATTTACTAGTGCAGACCGCCTAATTTTTGGCTCAATTTTTGAGCCGCAATCTTGGAACAAATACGCTTATTGTTTATCAAATCCACTTCTATATGTTGATGAGTCCGGCAAATTTCCAACTAAAATTCACGAGCTAATCATAAAACTTTCATTTCCTGGATTAACTAAGGGCGAAATAGAAGCAATCCAGATTGGAAATAATAGGGTTGATAGGGATGGAGCTAGTTTTGATACTCTTGACCCCAGAAAAGCACCTGAACATGCAATGACTAGTAAGTACTTTCCTACGAAAGAAAGCGCTCAAAGAAAAATGAATAATTTTATTGATGAAAATATCTTAACTGCGCAAGATTACGGTAATAACTTCATTGGATTAGGCTTTTTTGGTGAAGCAACTCATCCCATACAAGATAATATCTCACCTGCACACAATGATTTTCAATACTATGAAACTCCAACTATTTTGGGCAATAACCTTAAGTTTGCATTAGACTTTTACAATCATATCATCAACGAGTCAGTAATCACTAATGTACAACTTCGGCAAGCCATTAAGGAGACGAGGGAATTGTACAAAAGGACATACCCAGATGATTATAGAAGAGCAGTTCCGCGAAGATTTGAGAATGCCTTTTTGTATTTTAATGGACCTATTGATGGTAATAACAATCAAAGCCCTAGGGAGATCGGTTTAGGAGTAATTGGGGAGGTAGAAATTAGCATATCTACTGGCAAACAAAAAGTTAAATGGTGGAAATTTTGGTAGTGGTTCAATAAGGAGAGAGAAACTATACTCTCTCATATGGTCAAACTAAGTTGTTTTAATTGTCAAAGCGAAAACATCGTCCGTAATAGCAAAACTAATAATGGCAAACAACGTTATTTGTGCAACAACTGTGGCAAAATGAGTCGAGCCAATCCGCTATCAAATAGTTATCAAAATTTTAACTAAAGGACGTGTAAACATAACTTATAATGTTAGTTTAGTTTCTAAATATAACGTAGGTCAGCCACCTAATAATATCGGCAGGGAGTATCAAGTATGAAGCTAAGTTTAAGATATAGATTCATTGTAATTCATTTAACACTTTTTTTATTTCAAATTGTTGGATGCGGAACATTATCAAATGAGAACATCTTGCCCACCCCCCATGTTGCACCATCAACTAAATCAATACTACAGAATGGATGGTTTGATGATACCCCGTTTTGGTTTTCAGGCTTAGCTTTTTTTGACGGACACTTATATGCTTCTTCTAGCAGGGGATTAATAAAATTGTCTGAGGGAAAAATCTCTCATGTTTATCAGTGGTCGAATGTTAATGAAGTAACAGAGGAAGTGTTTTTTGACAAGGCGAACAACTTATTATGGTTTCGTCATGTCGGACTAAAAAAATTCATTCATTTCGATGGATCTAATTGGGTATTTGTTCCTTTACCTATCAATGAAACGACACTTTCACGTGGAGATGTTTTAAGAGGATTTCGACTATTTAGCACTAGTGATACGTTATTTTTGCAAGGGAGAGAAGACTTATGGGAATGGAATATTAAAGAAAATAATTGGCAGAGGCTACAAATGCCGAAACTAAATTGCCATTCAGATGATTCATCCACAGCAGATATCCGCTGTTTTGTAGATATTGCGTCGACTAATAATAATTTATTTGCCATCATTCGCCGTAGTTATGTTTTTCGTCTTGATGGAGTAATGTCGAGAGCAGAACCAACAGAAAAAGATTCGGATATTGTTTTAGTTAGGCAGGATAATGAGTGGAATGAGATATCAAATCAATCCGGAAATTATTTTTTTGCAAAAGAAGTTATAAATGGACAAAATAGCGTGTTTATCCTTACCTACCGTAATGAAATAATTAATATTAGCGAAAACGGTATTGCTTTAATTAAGCCTCCAGGAAAAGTTCAGGTGCTGACCTCAAGGGCTGATGACTCTCTTTTGGTTAGCATTGAAAATGATGGAATATATGAATATGATGGACGCTGGCGAAAACTCTTCGATTCTCCTTATCCGTCAGATATTGGAGAACACTTTAGTTATCTTGCTGAAAGGGGTGGGAAAATTGTATTTGCAATTAATTACACCTACAAAACTAAACAGTTACCTTGTAACATAAATAACTCTTCCTCTATGTGGGTTTTCGATAAAGATTTATTAAGCTGTGCATTTTCTGAAGATTAAGGGCTGTTAGGGGTTCAAGATGGTTCGTTCGGCGGGGACAGTTTATCTACCAACACAAGATGTCTATCAAATGCGACTTTGCATCAATGAGTCTTCAAAATATTGAGCAAAGATTTTCAGTTTCTTTAAGTTTGGACAAGGACGGAAAAAGGTTTGAGGTGTTATCAGACATTTTTCGACCGATTACAAAAGAATAGGACATTACCGCACGGCGAGTTCAAAGGAGTGTTTGACGAGACAGTGCCGAAATAATCTTTTCAACTGCGCGTTTATCGTCATTGAGCAATTTTTTAACAACAACTGCAATCTGACACAGAAGACGGATGCGCGAGGCGTTCAGATAGCTTACCGTTATGACAATCTCGATTACGTCAAAACCAGAAGCTATTCAAACGAACCATCGGGACAAACTGCCACGCCGAATGTGACTTACAGCTACGATGATACAAATATTACCAATGCAAAAGGCAAACTGACAAAAGTTAGTTCCTCGCTTTCAGAAACAAAATACACGGCTTTTGACTTGCTCGGCAAAGTTTTATCGAGCCAACAAATTACCGACGGACAGACTTACACATCGGGTTACACTTACAACTTATCGGGCGCATTATTAGAAGAAACCTATCCATCGGGCAGAGTCGTCAAAAACACTTTGGACAATGACGGCGACTTGGCGCAAGTCCAAAGCAGAAAGGCAAACGACACGTTCAAGAATTATGCGAATTCGTTCAATTACACAGCGGCGGGCGCGGTTTCTTCGATGCGTTTGGGTAACGGACTTTGGGAAAATACGAGTTTCAATTCAAGATTGCAACCAACCCAAATCGGCTTAGGCTCAGGCGCGACCAGTCAAAACTTGCTCAAACTCAATTACGATTACGGCTCAACCGCGAATAACGGCAATGTTCAATCTCAGCAAATCACAGTTCCGACAGTTGGCAGTAACACCGGATTTACGGCAACTCAGACTTACACTTACGACTCGTTGAACCGTTTGAAAGATGCCAAAGAGATGATCGGCACCACCGAAACGTGGAAACAAACTTTCACATTCGACCGCTACGGCAACCGCAATTTCGATGAAGCAAACACGACCGCCACCGCGACATTTCTAAAAAATTGCGGAACAGCTCCAAATACAACGGTTTGTGCCGCTGATGTGCCGATCGTTAATCCATCGGTCAATACGGCAAACAATCGTCTGAACGGTTACACATTTGACGCTTCGGGCAACACGACAAGGGACGCGCAGAATCGAAAATTCACCTAC
>JANPDZ010000252.1:0-9523 GCA_031431735.1 Acidobacteriota bacterium
GTGTCTTTCGTCAATAAAACTATAAACCGACACGCCTTTTTCCTGACCGAAGTATTTGAAGGAATAATTGGCATTGAGCGACGGCACGGAAACGCCGTATTTTTGTCCGTCGCTCGAAGTATGAAGTTTATCTTGATACCGGCGGTAAAGATTTGGCAGTTCCATCTGTCCGATAAAATCAACCAGACGCGAGTTTGCCGCCAGCAGATTTTCATTTGAAAGAAACCAATTGACTGTATTTTCCAGTTCGGTTTCGTTGATGTTTTTGGCGATGTGAGATATTTTCCCGATGCCGATTTCGCAACCATACCCGATGATCGCAGCGCAAAAACTGCGGTTTGACGGGCGTTTTAATTTACTTGAGCTTTGCCAGTGGGCGAATTCTTCGAGAAAGTTAGTGGCTTGATTGACGGTTGAAAAGACTTCGCCGAGCGAGACCATCTGCCGGGTCGGAAAATAATGTTTCAACCCGCTGATTTCCGATTTTTCAACGGGCGGCGTGGAAATCGTCCAGTCGTCCGCAGTTTTTGGTTTGAACCACAGGTTATTTTTTAGTTTTTGGTTAACTTCAAGGAAAGTTTGATGAATGATTTTTGACAATCCGGCTTGAACTTCTGCGAAATTTTGCCAATGAGCAAGATCTGCTTTTTCCGGTAAAATTGCCGAGTGAGTTTCCCATTCGGCAAGTGGAATCAGATAATCTTCCAGGGATCGGTATTTGTGCGAAGCTGTAAAATTGACCGCCCCGGATTTGATACCGCCGGCGATCTTTTGAAAAAGCAGAAATTTGTAGAGTGAAACAGGAAACTTTTTATCGTCGGAGTTAAGCGCGTTTTGTTCTTTTTCCGATAAGAACTCACGCGGAGCGCGTCCGTCGAGATGCCCGTCATTGATCTGAAAATGCTGCAAAGCATCGAATAAATCTTTATTGACGGTCTTCTCATCAACCTGCAAAAGCCTGATTATATCGGCAGTTCGCTTTTGTAGAGTTAAGGATTTTTGCTGGAGAACCTTGTAAAATTCAAAATCGTCGAAAGTTGAATCGGTATCGGCAAGCAGCTCGGACATTCGATTTTCAACCATCGGGCGCGAGGTCTGAAAGTTTAACAGAATGGCTTTAATTTTGGCGATCTTTTCGTCTGTCTGTAACTTCTCAGAGGCGACTATTTCGTCAACCGATACCAGTGGCTGAAAAACATCCGTTTGAACCGTTTGAACAAAAGAACGTAATTCGGATCGTTTTTCCCGGCGTTCCCGAAAAATCTTGTCGCGTAATTCCTGAGTTGCGGAATTAGTAATGTTTTGGACGGTTTGCAGAAATGAATCAACTACCGCATCCTGATAACGAAAAGTTTGTGAAGCAATAAAAGCAAGCAGATGCAAATATCGGGTTTCATCCTTTTGTCGGGAAATCTGAAATAATTCAGACTTTAAGACCGCATTCGCATAATAACGCAGAGTTTCCAAACTTAAATCCAGTTTAACGATGATATCCGAGATTTGTTTGTAAATTGATTGGAGAAGATTCCAATCAGTAAGATTTGATTTAATGTCGGCAGTTTTGAGGGATTGCGAAGGATTTTTCAGCAAGGTTAATTTGGCGCGAAAACTGGTTTGGATATTTTCTGAATCCGAATCTGCAATGATTTCTAAAGTTGATTCTTCTTTTTCCAAAAGTGAATCCAGTAATTGTTTTTGTTCCACAGAAAGTGACTCTTTGATAATTTGACTGAGGAAAAGTTTACGCCGATAAATTTCCCGCGAGATGTTTGTTGACAAAAAATCGTAACCGGGCAGAATAAACTTACGGCTGTTTAATTTTTTGATCGTTTGGCGGAAGACCTCCGCCGGACGCGTGAATTGTTTGACCGAATCGTTAATTTCGAGAATTAACTGCTCTTTGTCAATTTTTGTTAAACCGCGAAAACCGAAGAATTCGGCAATAATTTTCCGATTACGGGCTAAGTTCTGTTTGGGAATTTCTAAAGAAACCGGATTCGGCAAAGATAAACGACCGGCAACAAAAGCGATGTCGGACTCGTAGAATCGGCTTCCAAAAAAGCGTTTGGCGGCGCGGAAATATCCGGTTTGAAGAACAAAAGCGATCTTGCCGGAAGAATTTCGTAAATTTTGGACTTCCTTCATTAAGTCAATCGGCAACGCGAAAAACTTTTTTCTATTGAAACTATCAAAGCGCGGTGGCGATTCATAATTTCTGATTTCGGTCGGCGTTAAAATTTGGACGGTTGACATAAAACATACTCACTACAAAAGAAGCATATTGTCAAGAGTGGTAGGATTAAAGTATAATAAACATCGAAGCGAAAGCGATCTCAAAATGCCTACGCCAACTCTCGTAATGTAAAGAGTAATGAAATGCCGACAGAAATAAACGAAACAATTGACCAAAATGCCAAGAACTTTTTGACAACGAGCGAAATGAAAAAGTTTCTTGAAGCTGCCCGGAAAGGCAGACACGGTGTGCGGGATTATTGTTTGATGTTAATGGCTTATCGGCACGGACTCCGAGTTTCGGAATTGATTGATATTCGCCTTAAAGATCTTGATTTCGACTCGGCAAGAATTTATGTGCGTCGCTTGAAAGGAAGCCTTTCGACTCACCAGCCAATCGAAGGCGACGAACTGCGGGCAATCCGAGCGTGGCTCAAAATCAGAGAAAATTATCCGAACTCAAACTCGAATTATCTGTTCCTGAGCGAACGCGGTCCGATGACCAGGCAATCAATCAACTATCTGGTTGAACGAATCGGCAAACGCGCCAAATTGAATTTCAAAGTCAATCCGCATATGCTACGGCATTCGACCGGTTACTATCTGGCAAACAAAGGCTGCGACACCAGACTAATTCAGGACTATCTCGGACATCGAAATATCACTCACACGGTTCGCTACACGCGAACCTCAGCCCACCGATTTGAAGGACTTTGGCGGTAAATCCTATGGGACTTTTCCCCCGATTGTGGGAACTTACCCTATTTTGAAAAGTTTTGAGTCCCGCATTTATGCGGCTCACCGCCAGCGAAGCGCGGCGGTTGCCCGCTAAAGCGGGGACTCAGAACGAAAAACAAAGTGTCGCAAAACTTTTGATGACCTGCTTAACTTTTAAAATTGGTCAATCCAATTTTGCTTTCAACTGATTTGCATTTTTGATGAAAAATTGATATTCTCCTGTTTTCAACGATGGTTAAGCGGTTTTCTATTAATTTTCAAATTATCCAAAACTATCAGGCTAAGAATAGCTTTTATAGAAATTTTTCCGAAAACCATTGGATTTGAAATAAATTCTTAATATTTATGAGCAATCAAGCAGCATCAAAATCGAAATTTAAATTTGTAAAATATCTGTGGAATGATGATGAAGTCGAAGGTTTAGACGGCGTTGACCGTCTGGTTTACCGGTCAAATCGTCTCGGCGATGATCTGACTTTGACGAATACGGGCGGCGGAAATACTTCGTCGAAATTGACGGAAAACGACCCTTTGACAGGTCAAGAAGTGGAAGTTTTATGGCTCAAAGGTTCGGGCGGAGATTTGCGAACGGCGAAACGCGACGGTTTTGCCTCGCTTTATCTCGATAAGGTGCGCGATATGCGAGCGATTTACGAAAATGCGCCGGAAAACGGAGCGAAAACGCCCATTGAAGACGCGATGTATCCGATGTATTCGCATTGCGTTTTTAATCTGAATCCGCGTGCTTGTTCGATTGATACGCCGCTTCACACGCTGGTGCCGCACAAACACGTTGACCATCTGCACCCGAATTCGGTGATTGCGATTGCCGCGTCGGTCAATCAGGAAAAATTGACGAAAGAGATTTACGGCGAAGAAGTGATTTATATTCCTTGGCAACGTCCGGGCTTTGATATTGGACTTAAAATCGAAGATTTAATTAAGCAAAATCCGAACGCGACAGGAATTCTTCTCGGTCATCACGGAATGAGTTCGTGGAATAACGACGACAAAACCTGTTATGAAACCGCGCTCGAAATTATTGATCGCGCCGCCGCTTATATCGAAGCGCACGATCGTGGCGAAGAAACTTTCGGCGGACAAAAATATCAGGCTTTAACGGACGAAACGCGCCAAAAACTGCAAACCGAAATCATTCCTTTCATTCGCGGACAGGTTTCGGTTTACAGAAGATTTGTCGGAACGGTGCAGGACGATTGGAAGATGCTTCGCTTTGTTAATTCAGTTGACGCGCCGCGGCTGGCCGAACTCGGAACATCGTGTCCCGATCATTTTCTGCGCACCAAGATCAAACCGCTTTTCGTCAATTGGAATCCCGAAACCGGCGATCTTGAATCATTAAAAACCGCAATTAGCGAAGGTTTGGTGCAATATCGCAAAGATTACGAAGATTATTACAACCGTTGCAAGCACGCCGATTCGCCCGCAATGCGCGACCCGAATCCGACCGTCGTATTGATTCCCGGACTTGGAATGGTTGCGTGGGGCAAAAACAAATCGGAATCTCGCGTGACGGGCGAATTTTACAACTGCGCGATCGAAGTGATGCGCGGCGCAGAAGCGATTGACGAATACGAAGCGATGGACAGCCAGGAGGCTTTCGACATCGAATACTGGCTTTTGGAAGAAGCGAAACTCAAGCGAATGCCGCCTGAAAAAGAACTCGACCGGCAAATTCACGTCATCATTGGCGCGGGCGCAGGGATCGGCAAAGAAACCGCCCATCGGCTTGTCAAAGAAGGCGCACATATCGTTTGCGTTGATTTAGACGAAACCAGCGCGAAGGAAACTGCCGCTGAAATCATTGCCAGATACGGCGCGGGAATCGGTGTTTCGGGAACAGGAATTTCAAATTGCGGTGTGGCTATCGGTCTCGGTTGCGATATGACAAACCGCGAATCTGTCGCGCGCCTTTTTGAAAACGTGATGCTCGCTTACGGCGGAATTGATTCCGTTATTGTTACTGCCGGAGTTTTCGTCGCGCCCGACAAAAATGGACGAGTCGAAGATGATAAATGGGATTTCACTTTCGGAATCAACGTCAAAGGCGCGTATATCGTCGCCGATGAAGCGTATAAAATCTTCAAAAAGCAAGGTTTAACCGGAAACGTGATTTTGACGACGAGCGCCAATGCGGTTGTCGCGAAAAAGGGAAGTCTTGCGTATGACACGAGCAAAGCCGCTGCAAATCATTTGGTTCGTGAACTTGCAATCGAATTTTCGCCGCTTGTAAGAGTCAACGCTGTTGCGCCCGCAACAGTTGTTAAAGGAAGCACGATGTTTCCACGCGACCGCGTGATCGCGAGTTTGACAAAATACGACATCGCACACGAAGAATCGGAAGAAACGGAAAGTTTGACCGAAAAATTGTCGAACTTTTACGCGAAACGTAGCTTGACGCAAACGCCGATCGAACCTTCCGATCAAGCCGAAGCGATTTTCTTGCTTGTTTCAAAACGTCTCGGCAAAACGACCGGACATATTATTCCGGTGGACGGCGGTTTAGCTGACGGATTTATGCGTTAATTTTAGTTTCAGGTTTCAAGTTTCAAGTTTCAGGTTAGGTGTCTTTTAACCTGAAACCTGAAACCTGAAACTTGAAACCGACTGAAAAAATATATGTCAACAAAATTTGAAATTCCCGACGATTTTATCGCCGAACAAAACAAAAAATCCTTCGGATTTTTGGCGGAAGATTTTGAATATTTAGGCAAGAAGTTAAAGCGAAATAATATCGAAATCGAAAAAATCGTCGAAAAGGCGCAAAGTTTTCAAGTTGCCGTTCCGTCGTGGGGCGTTGGCACGGGTGGAACTCGTTTTGCGCGTTTTCCGGGAACGGGCGAGCCGCGCGGAATTTACGAAAAGCTCGAAGATTGCGCGACCATTAACAAACTCGTGCGTTCGACTTCCGCCGTTTCGCTCCATATTCCGTGGGACAAGCCCGACAATGTTGACGAATTGAATTCTTTTGCAAAATCGCACGGTTTGACGTTTGATGCGATGAATTCAAATACTTTCCAAGATCAGGTCGGACAAGCGCATTCCTACAAATTCGGCAGTCTTTCACACGCCGACGCCGATACCCGAAAGCAAGCCGTTGCGCATAACATCGAATGCATCGAACTCGGTCAAAAGATCGGTTCAAATGCGCTGACCGTGTGGGTTGGCGACGGCAGCAATTTTGCCGGACAGACGAATTTTCGCCACGCGCTCGAAAATTATCTCGAATCAATGCGCGAGATCTACGCGGCGATTCCTGCGGATTGGCGAATGTTCATCGAACATAAAATGTTTGAACCTTCGTTTTATTCGACCGTCATCTCGGATTGGGGCACGAATTATTATGCGGCGCGTGAATTAGGCGAAAAGGCTTTTTGCCTTGTAGATTTAGGGCATCACGCGCCGAATGTGAATATCGAACAGATCGTTTCGCGGCTCATTCAATTTCAAAAGCTCGGCGGATTTCATTTTAACGACAGCAAATACGGCGACGACGATCTGGACACGGGTTCGGTCAAGCCGTTTCAGCTTTTCCTCATTTTCAACGAATTGGTTGACGCCGAACTGAACAATCTGCCGAATTTCGATCCGGCGTATATGCTCGATCAATCGCACAACGTCACGGATCCGATTGAATCGCTGATGACAAGCGCGGTTGAGGTTGTTCGGGCATACGTTCAGGCGCATTTGGTTGACCGCGCGCGCCTTGAAGAAGCACAGAAAAGAGGCGATGCAATCACGGCTTTAATGACTTTGAAAGAAGCATTTACGACTGATGTTTCGGCGATTTTAGCAACCGCCAGAGCCAGAAACGGCGGTGCGATTGAGCCAATTTCAGTTTATCGTGCAAGCAGTTATCGCGCTGAAAAAGCCAAAGAGCGTCCGGCACAAATCGGTATTTCGGCGGGCATCGTTTGATTTTGGAATTCGGATTTGGGATTTCGGATTTCCAAAAAATGTAAATCGCAAATTATAAATCCAGAGTCGCAAATGTCTGAAAATCTTTATATTGCAGTTGATCTTGGTGCCGGAAGCGGACGAGTTTTTCTTTGTGATTTGGGCGAAGGCTTTTCGCTTGCCGACATTCATCGCTTTCAATATCCGCCGATTGAAGAAAACGGTCATTTGCGCTGGGATTTTCTGAAGATCTTTTCTGAGATAAAATTCGGCTTAAAAAAAGCGAGCGAACGCGCCAAAGAGTTAAACCGCGAGATTTACAGCGTCGGTATTGATAGTTGGGGGGTTGATTACGGGTTGCTTGATAAAAGCGGAGAACTGCTTGCAAATCCGATTTGTTATCGCGATTCACGAACAAATTTGGCGATGGAAAAGGTTTTTGCAAAAGTAACGCGCACCGCGATTTTTGCAAAAACGGGCATTCAGTTTTTGAATTTCAATACGCTTTTTCAGATTTTTTCGGAAAACGGCGAACTTGAAAAAGCCTCGCAACTTTTGCTTTTACCTGATTTGATAAATTATTTTTTGACGGGGAAAATTGTTGCGGAATACACAAATGCGACAACGACGCAGTATTTGAATTCAAAAACAAAAAATTGGGATTTCGAATTGCTCGAAAACCTCGGGTTACCAACAGCAATTCTGCCTGAAATCGTCGAAGCCGGAACTGATTTGGGGTTTTTGAAAACGGAAATTGCCGCCGCCTTGAATCTCGAAAATGTTCGTGTCATCGTGCCGGCGACACACGATACTGCAAGTGCGGTGGCGGGCGCACCGCTTGCGAAAAATCAAGCCTTTATTTCTTCGGGAACGTGGTCTTTGGTCGGCGTTGAGCGCGGGGAAGTTTTGATAAATGAAGAAGTTGCGCGGCAGAATTTTACGAACGAAGGCGGCGCGTTTGGGACGATTCGTTTTTTGAAAAACGTCATGGGTTTGTGGATTTTCGAGTCTTGCCGGAAAGAATGGAAAGCTCAGGGAATTGATGTCGAATACGAAAATCTTTTGCGCGAAGTTACTGAAATTAAAGATTTTCAAGGCTTTATTTTTCCCGATGACGTGCGGTTTTTGAATCCGCCGGGTATGTTGAAAGCAATCGCCGAACAACTGCGGGAAAGCCGTCAAGTTTTTAATGAAAATCCGGCAGTTGTCTGCAAAATTATTTTTGATTCGCTGGCTTTTCGCTATGCTTCGATTTTGAAAACGATTGAAAAATTGACTGCGCAAAAACTTGAAAGCATTCAAATTATCGGCGGCGGCGGACGCAACGAATATCTGAATCAAATGACGGCAAACGCGAGCGGTTTGAAAGTCCAAGCCGGTTTGACAGAAGCGACCGTCACGGGAAATGTTTTGGTGCAGGCGATTGCTGCCGGAAGATTTGCGAATTTAAGCAAGGCGCGTCAGCACGTCAAAGATAATTTTTCGCTCAAGGAATTTGTTCCGCAAAAATCTGCCGGTTTGGAAACAGCGGCAAAAATTTACGCCGAAATTGAAACGAGATTTATTGGTTAAACTTTGTGCAATATCAAGAGTAGAAAAATAAGCGATTTTGTGAGGATTTTGTTTTATCAATATCAATTATTCATTATCAATTATCCATTATTTCAGAAGTTATGAGCGGCTACTAACCTCTGAAATTAGTTGATAATTGATAATTGATAAATCTTTTTTGCTTTCCGACTCTTGATTCGCATTGACATTGAAAAAGTAATTTTACCCATCCGCGACCGCTGATGGATCTGATAAAACTTTGAAAGTTTCTTTATTTATAACCTGTTTGGTTGACCAATTATGCCCGAATGTCGGGACGAGCGTGGTCGAAGTTTTACGACGCGCCGGTTGCGAAATTGTTTTTGACGAACGCCAAACTTGTTGCGGTCAGCCGGCTTTTAACACAGGTTACAGGAAAGAAGCCAAAAAATTTGCCAAACGGTTTATCGAGATTTTTGAAGAATCGGAGACGGACGCGATTGTCAGCCCGTCAGGTTCTTGCACGGCGATGGTCAAGCATTTTTACGAGCTTTTTCCGGGCGAAGAAAATTGGCGAAATCGTGCCGAGCGGATTGCCGCGAAAACGCACGAATTCGGCGGATTTCTGGTCAATGTTTTGAAAACGGAAGATGTCGGAGCAAGTTTTCGCGGACGCATCACCTGGCACGATGCATGTCACGGTTTGCGCGATTTAAATTTGCGCGACGAACCGCGCACATTATTGAAAAACGTCCGCAACGCCGAATTTATCGAAATGAAAGACGCCGATGTTTGCTGTGGTTTCGGCGGAACTTTTGCGGTCAAGTATCCTGAAATTTCAGTGGCGATTCTTGATAACAAAATTGATTCAATCGAAAAATCCGATGTCCGGGCAGTTGTTTCCGGTGATGCGAGTTGCCTGATGCAAATCGGCGGAAGATTGTCGAGACTCGGCTCAAAAGCCAAACCGATGCACATTGCGGAAATTCTTGCATCGCAAGAATAAAATCTTGTTCTGAGTCCCGGCTTTAGGGGGGTTTGAGTTGGTAATAAGACCCCTAAAGGGGGGGCTCAATAAGAACATGCCCCATAGTAACCCCGCAAC
>JANPDZ010000253.1:0-1900 GCA_031431735.1 Acidobacteriota bacterium
TAACGAAAAGCAACAGTTTATATGCGACGGGCAGTCTGTAAATCTTGCCCAAGTTTCGGAACGCCTTGCGGACAGCCGCTTGGTCATTACAGGAACAAAGCTCCAATCTATAACCGCTTCGGTTTAGTTGCAGTAATTTACAAGGTATTGCACCAATTTCACATCGTCCGGCATATTCGGACAATTTTTCCCGACGGCGTGAACTACATTATAAAAAACTGGAATTACCGCGTCGGGCGATGAATCTACAAATCCCATAATTCCTCCTTTACCCTTTTTTGACCGAAATGGTCGGAAATCTCATTTCCCAAGATATGTCTTCATTGGTCGTATAATGTCTGCCGAAGCCTCTGAGAATTTCCAGTGGTAACAATTTTTCTGCAAAGCCTGGGGAAATTCCGCCCAGCACCAAAAGGAGGTTTGCGGGTAGCTTGAAAAGCGGATCGTTGACGTTGGTTGTGCGGGAAAGAAGTATCCCGTTGCGCCAATATGCCCATTTGCCCGATTTCGGTCCGAATTGATAGCGTCCCGCAACCTTCTGCCACCAAAGATGGTTTCCGAAGCGACTGTCGTCTGATACATAACCGATCATTACTGTGCATGAAAGATTGGTGTTGATTGTCGTAATTGTTGTTTCGATTTGCCACACCGCCATAATGCCTGTTCTCCTTTGATATTTCACTTTTCAAAATTTGCCGCCGAATCCGCGCAAATCAAAAGTTTTCCGTCGGCTGTTTCAAGCGAATGAATTTGCTCGATTTCAGCAAGACGGAAAACCGTCCTTTCGGAAACACCGAGCACGGTTGCCATTTGGGTAATCGGCAAATGTTCGGTTTCCGTCAGACAATTTTGGCAAAATTGCTGCACGTTTCCGCTCACGCGAACGAATTTCAGTTCGTGTTTTTCAACTCTGATTTTTGTCCGTCGGATAGCTTTCATAAATTCAGTTTGGACTAAGACTGGAGCGCAAGCGTCCCCGCTTGCAATAAGCGCAGAGCGCGAAAACGGCGTTCGAGATGAAATCAAGTTGATTCAAAGCAAAGGTCTTTACGCCGCTTTGCAAGCGACCTATGCAAGCAGGGACGCTTGCGCTCCAGTCATTTTCCTCATCCTGCATTAACACTTTTTATAAAAAATCTTTTCGTTTTCCTTTCAATTTGCTAAAATTATTCCCGAACATAAAATTCGCCCACAATTTTTTTCAGCGACGGACATAGGTTGGCAAAGCAGCCGCTAAATTGTCCTAAATTTGCCGATAAATTTTTATAAATTTTTATAAATTGACGATGCCGGACACGCCGAACACTAAAATTTCTTTCGCCGAATTTGAACTCGACACGGTTCACCGGCGTTTGCTGCGCTCCGGCGAAACGGTCGCTTTGAACGCGAAAGCCTTTGATTTGTTGACTTTTCTGGCAAACAACAATGGCCGAATCGTCAGCAAAGATGAAATTCTCAATGCGGTTTGGGACGGGCAGTTTGTCGAAGAAGCAAATCTGGTCGTGCAGATCTCAAACTTGCGGAGAGCTTTGGGCGAGAGCAAAAATTCGCCGCGTTTTTTGGTAACGGTTCCGGGCAAAGGCTATAAATTTGCTGCCGAAACAAACGGCAGCGTTTTTTTGATCGAAACTCACACCGTTTCCGAATTAACCATCGAACACGAAGAAATGGTTGACCAATGGCTGAACTTGCCCGAAAAAAAATCTCCAAATAGGAAATGGCTCACCATTGGCGCCGTTACGATTTTGGTGTTTTTAACAGTTGGCGCAATCGGTTATTGGCGTTATCACAAAACGAAAGAACAAACCAATTTCGCATTCGGCTGGACAAATCCGTCGCAGCGCATTTTGCCCAGACAATTGACGGCAAACGGCAAAATGAATGTCGCCGCGATTTCGCC
>JANPDZ010000254.1:0-9980 GCA_031431735.1 Acidobacteriota bacterium
GTGCTGGGTGGAAATTTCCCAACATAGAGAATTTGTGTGATATTTCAATCGAACGATAGCAAAGCCATTTAATTATGGACATTTACAGTTCGTCTTTTGATAATTAAAAATGCGAGGTTATTTCCACCAAGCACCACTAGACTGATAATTCTCGTTAAAAGTTCTGACCAATGCGCCGGTTGAGACGTTATACACGCGAACCGTCAAATCACCGTCCGTAAAGGCGAGAAATTGACCGTTGCTGGAGAGCGATACTCTGTTTCGTCCCGCCGAACTCGTTTTTGGAATTGTTCTTAAAAGCGTGTTATCCGAAGTTCGCCAGAGTTTCACTTCAGAAGCACTCATACTTGCCATCGTATTGCCGTCCCAAGCATGGTCAATTGCCTGTGAAGTTGTATGTCCGCCGCGCATCCATCGAATTTCGGGGCGCAAATCGGCAATTGATTCGGTCTGATTCTGCGTGTCAAGTAAAATACTGTTTGGTTCAAAGTCCTTCAAGAGAAAAGCAGTAATTGGTTCAGTCTGATTCTGCGTGGGTGCGTCTGCACTTTGTCTTAGACCGACTTGAGATTGTTCGCTCTGTGCCGAAACCGAACTGGAAATAAAAAAGCCTGCAATTCCGGTAACCGAAAAGCAGACCAACAAAAACACAACCAAGTTTTTTCTATTAAGCCAATTAATCAATGACTGCATACTTCCTCCAACCTTATCGTCTAAAACGACTTAAAGGTATTTCTGACGTTTTGGGTCAAAACATCGAAAACTTGGAAGAATATGTCTTACCCACGATAAGAAATGATATTCCCTTTCGGTTTGATATGATTTTTTTCTTCGTTTTCTGACAAAAAAATTTAAGAAAATCGAAAAAAATTATCATCTGTCCTTGAAAATTGCGTCAAGCATATCTGCTTAATACACTTGAGTCAAGTTTTTTTGTGATTTGCTTGAGAGAGACGCTAGGGCTTATTCAAAGTAGGAAGTTTTCTTTGAGTCATCGAAGATGACAAACATTATAGCCTAGCGTGAATCGCTAGGAATGTGACAATCAAAGAATTGCTCGCTGAAAGTGAGCAACAATTATCGCCGATTTGTTCGACGCTTTCAGCGTCGGGCGTTCTGACATCAAAACCTAGCGATTCTCGCTAGGCGGCGAAGCAAAGATGTTTGGCGGATGGTGTAGCGACTTTGAATAAGCCCTGGGAGAGATGCTTTAACTGGCAAAAGACCTGTTTTTGCAACAGATCAGCAGGATTTTAGATGAAATGCACTAAAAAGACAGAAAATTTGAACGGATAATGTTTTCAAGTTTGAAAATAGAAACGACCTTTTCAAAACAATTTTATGATTGCCTTGAAAATGCCGTTTCTAAAAAAATTACGAGTTTCGTTTATTGAATTCCCAACGGTAAATTGCCGCCGCCGCCGAATGGTGATTCGGGTTTCGGTTCAACGATTTCCTTGGCTTTGTCGGGGGCGAGTTCTTCGACTTTGGCTTTTGCGTCGCGGGCGGTTGACGACAACGGCACGGGTTTGCCGTCGAGGTCTTTCGCTTCGCTCGCCGTTTTCGCGATGCTGAAATAGAGATTTACCGCATCGTCTTTTTTGCCTTGTTTTTCGAGCAGTTTGGCAAGTTCAAAATTGACCGTGTCTTTCGCAATCACCGAAGTATCGTCTCCGGCAAGCTGTTGATAAAGCGCAATCGCTTCATCGGCTTTGCCGTCGCCGGCTTTAACTTGGGCAAGCGCAAATTTTGAAAGTTTGCCGATATCGTCTGTTTTCGTTGCCAGAACTTCGAGTTCCGTTGTCGCAGCGGCGCGGTCAATTGATAATTTATTGACCGCGATAAAATATTTGGATTTTTCGCCGACCGCTCCGCCGAATTTATCGGCGACCGATTGAAATTCGGCAACCGAGGCTTCGGCGCGTTCTTTTTCGGTCTTAAAGGTTTTGATTGTTGAACCCGCCGGCTGGGGCGAATCGGTGACTTGCAACTGCGATGTTTCGATCGCTTTGCCGAGCGCAGTTTGCGCTTTCGCGTCGGAACTGCGGTTCCACATATAAAAAATGCCGACCAAAACCAATATCACGGCAACGGCGGCAACCGCGTAAAGAAAGGTTTTGCCCTTGCCTTCAAATGTTTTTCCTACTTCCTCAACTCTTTTTGTGAGCGTTGATTGAAAAGCGTCTTGGTATTGAACTCTTTCTTTAGGTTCGTTGGTCGGAAGCGTAACTTCAGGAATTCTTCGTTTTCTTGCCATCTGATTAAAAAAAATGCAATCGTTTGAATGCTAAATCGTTATATAATTGTCTGAATGATTTTTCAGGAATTTTTCCAAAAGAGTTAATTTATCGTAAAACGGCGCCGAGAGCAAGTAAGTTTAAGGGAAAAGCCAAAAATGAAAAAATCAAAACAGATAATAAAGCGAACTATTTTGACACAAAATTTCTAGTTCAGAAAAAAAAATATTTTTTTCGGGAACAAAACAAGACTATTGGTGTCTAACCAAACAGTTCGCAGGAATCCGGCGGATGAGCAATTTGAAATTTTCTTTCAGAGAGATTGCAAAAAGGCAAGCAATGTTCTTCAGCAAGTCAATCACAATAGACGATGAAGAATTAGGGAATGTCGCATTGGCGGCAGGTTCGGGTGTGTCCTTTTCATTAGCCGAAACCGAGTTCATTGAAAAATTAAAAGCGGGTGACCGGACGGCGTTCGACACTTTGGCAAATCGGTATGCAAGCGATATTTACGGTTTGGTTTACCGTTTGACACAGGATGTCGAAGAAGCGAGCGATCTGACGCAGGAAACTTTTCTAAGTGCGCTCAAAGCGATCAAGAAATTTCGCGGCGAAGCGGATTTGAAAACGTGGCTCTTTCGGATTGCGATCAACGAATCGCGTAATCGTTTCAGGTGGTGGAAACGCCGTCGGCGCGATCAAACGATCTCGCTTGATGTCACGATCGGGACGAGCGACACGCCTTTGTCTGAAACATTTGCGAGCAAGGCGTTAAACCCGGAAGAAAATGCTTTGCGAATGGAACGCGAAAAACTTCTTCGTGAGGCGTTGAACGAATTACCAGATATTTTCCGCGAAGCCGTCGTTCTTTGTGACATCGAGGGTTTAAGCTACGAAGAAATCGCGCAAACCTTAGAAGTGAACATCGGCACGGTGAAATCACGAATCGCCCGCGGACGCGACGAATTGCGCCGCCAATTGGCAGGTATTTGAAAATTAGTCCAGAGTCTTTAGTCCAGAGTCCAAAGTCTATTTGATTTTGACTCAAGACTCTGGACTAAAGACTCTGGACTCGAAAGAGTGGATGATTGACTCGCCCCGGTTTCAAATAAAAGACGTAAATCGGTGCCAACGAGAGGTCAAAGGAAACGATGGTTCATTGTGCGAGATGAACGACAATCTTTTAATTTTGGTAATATTTGAAAAAAACCAGCAACAACAACCGAATTTACCCGAAAAAGAAAATTGCCGATCAAATCAAATAAAGAACTAACCGTTGTTTTCCAATCCGGAAAACAGCCGGGGTCAGTTAGTCATTCACTTAGAAATGATCTTTGGTCTTTGGTTTTTGGTCTTTGAAAAATAAGCCGAAAGCGAAAAACCAAAGACCAAAGACTGAATAAGAAATATGAAATGCGAAAATTTACAATTTAATTTGTCGCTTTACATTGACGATATTTTAACTGCTGATGAACGCGGGATTGTTGGCAAACATCTGGCGCAATGCCCTTTGTGCCGTCAGAAATTAGACGATTTCAAATCATTACGTCAGAGTTTAGTTAAAATTTCAAATCCCGTGATGCCGTTGGATTTGCTTGCCTCGGTCAAAATGGCGATGGCGGCGGAACTTGTGCCGACCGCAAAAAAGCAAACATCTTATTTATCGGCGGGTTTTCGTGAATTTCTGCAAATGCGCGTAATGCCGCTGATGGCTGGCACAACCGCGTCGTTGGTTTTTGGCTTTTCGCTTCTTTGGATCTTGCTTGCGGGAGCAAATAGCAAACAAACAACCGATTTTACGACATTCGATACCGTTACACAATCGACTGTTTTTGTTGGCGCAAAGCCGCCTTTGGACGATGACGAAATAACTGCGGCTGATGTTGCCGCCGGACGCGGTTTGGTTTCGAGCGAATCGCCGAGCATCAATCCACACGGCGCATTGATTGCGATGACCAATGCCTTTGTTAACAGTAAAGGAAACGGCAATGAATTGGTTGTCGTCGCCGATGTGTTCAGCAACGGTTTGGCAAATATCGAAGAAGTCGTCGCGCCCCTTGACAACGAGCAAGCCGTCTTTGATCTCGAACAAGCCTTTAACAAAAATTCAACCGACGCGCCTTTTGTGCCGGCACTTCTCGACCGACGCGCCGATTCAATGCGTGTCGTATTGAAAATTCAGCGCGTGGACATCAGCACTTCTCAACCAAAAGCCAAACGAAGATAGAACAATCGCTTTGCTAAACCACCTCACTTCTCCTCTCTTCCAAAATTTATTCATTTGCTCATCTTCTCCAAAATTGTTATAGCTAAATAAAGAGGTACGCAGGTGAGCAGAATTTTGCGACATTTTTGAAATGTTTTGAGTCCCGTCTTTAGACGGCTCACCGCGAGGCGCAAGCGCGGCGGTTGCCCGCTAAAGCGGGGACTCAAAACGAAAAACAAAACATCGCAAAACTTTTGATGACCTGCTTAAATGGGAAATGAGCGAACAAAACACATTTAATTTCGACTTTCAGAAAGCAGTCAAAGACATAGAAAAAAGCGCGGCAGATTTTTTTGAAACGGTCGCCCAAAATTTTGTCGGCAAAGCGGAAACCTTGCGCGACGGAACCGAACTCGACGCGGTGAATTTGCCGCGTGATCTTTACGCGCACCGGCACGCGCAGACCGAATGGTGGTATTACACCGGACACGGCGAAACTACTTCGGGCAAGCGTTTCGGCTTTGAACTCGTCTTTTTCAAACGCCGCACGGATCTCGATAAATTCTCGCTCGTGCCCTTGCGGCTGTTCGGCAATCCGCTCTATTTCGCCCATTTTGCGATCACCGAAATTGACGAGAAAAAGTTCCGTTACGCGCATCGCAAAAGCGCGAATGGCTGGTTTGACGAACCGGCATCGGCGAGCGAAAAGCATTTTCATCTGCGCTTGGGCGATTGGTCTTTGCGCGAATCGCACGGCGCACATATCCTTCGTGCAACGGCGAGAGACTGCGTTTTTGAAGCCGATCTGAAACCGACCAAACCACCGGTTTTGAATGGTAAGGCGAAAGACGGAGTTTCGTTCAAAGACGAAGGAGAAGCATCGCGCTATTTCAGTTACACGCGAATGGAAATGGAAGGCGACTTGATCTGGAACGGTGAAACCGAGCATTTTAAGGGTTCGGCATGGATGGATCGTGAGTTTGGAACTTGGACACCGACCGAAAATCAGAAAGGTTGGGATTGGTTTTCAATTCAATTAGACAACAACTGCGAATTGATGTGTTATCAGCTTCGCAACAGCGCAAACGGCGTTTCCAATTTTTCAAGCGGTACTTTCGTCAACGAACACGGCGAATTTGAACCGCTTTCAAAGGAAGATTTCACAATCGAGCCGACCGGTTACTGGAAATCGCCGAATTCCAACGCGACTTATCCGAGCAGATGGCGCTTCAAGGCAGAAAAATTCGGTTTGGATTTGACGGTCACGCCCGTGATCGAAGATCAGGAGCTCGACACACGCGGCACGACGATGATCATTTACTGGGAAGGCGCGTGCGAGGTTGAAGGCAAAGCCGGTGAATTCGATGTTAAAGGTCGCGCATATGTCGAACTTGTCGGCTACGACCGTTCGCACGACCAGCCGAATCTCGCCTATTTTCTGATGGGAAATCAATTTGAATTTCCATCGAAATCAATCTTTGGGTAGAAAGTAGAGAGTGGAGAGTAGCGAGTAGCGAGTAAAGAGCAAGAAACTTTCCTTCCACTCTCGACTCTCGACTCTCGACTCTCCACTCTCCACTCTTTACTTCTCGATGGCTTGGCGCAATTTTTCGGCTAAAGCGGGATCAATCGGACGCAAAAGATTGTATTGTTCACGCGCTTTCTGTTTGTCCTTTTTGATCAGATACGTGTAGCCGAGACTGAACCGCGCTTTGGCAAAACGCGGCGCGAGCTGCAGACATTTGTTATAAGCGGAAATCGCTTCGGCATCTTTCTGCAATGCAAAATAAGCGTTGCCGAGCAGATAATAACCGTCCGAATAATCGGGATTCGCCTGCGTATATTTGACCAAACCGTCAACCGCTTTTTTGTATAAATCGAGAGCTTTGTCGGTTTGCTTCAAAAATTCGTAGGCGCGCGCCATATAAAGATACGTTTCGCCATCGCCCGGATTAAGTTTTAGCGCACCATTACAGGTTGTAATTGCCTGTTGATAATCTTTCGCGTCATTGTAGGCACGGCACAGATTCGTGTAAGCCATATACTGATCGGGCGCGAGATTGATGGCACTTTTCGCGGCGATAATTGCCTCTTGCGGGCGATCGGCAAGACTGTAATACCAGGCCAGACTAGTATAAAGATTTGAATCCCGGGGAAATAGTTTCAGACCTTGGCGGGCAACTTCAATCGCTTTATCAAATTCGTTACGGCTTCGATAAATATCGGAAAGCGCGTTGTAAGAAGCGTAAATGTCGGGTTTGACGTTGATCGTCTTTTCGTAAAACTCGATTGCTTCGTCAAATTTTTTCGAACGGTTCAAAGCGTCAGCAATATAAAAATAACATTCGCCGACATATTTAGTATTTCTTTTCACGGCTTCGATTGCCGAGAGTCCTTGTTGTTCGGTTTCACCGAGATTGGCATAACTGAACGCGAGAAAATAAAACACATCGGCATTGTTCGGGTCTTGTGCGGTAACTTTTTTGTAGTATGTCACCGCCTCGCCGTACGATTCTTTGATCCGGTAAATATCGCCGGCTGCCAAATTGAAAGTCGTGCTGTTCGGGTCGAGTTTCGCTCCTTCAAGAGCATCGGTTAATGCCGCATCATAGTTTTTCTGCTGAAAATTCAGAAACCATCGAAGTCTGTAAATTTCCAGTGGTTTATCAAACCCTTGTGTCAAAGCCATCCCCAAATCGCCCAGCGATTGGTCATATTCGTTCAGATAATAATGCGCGTAGCCTTTCCAAAAATGCGCGGCCGGAAATTGCGGAACGATCGCGATCGCCTCGGCATATTTATTGATCGCATTGCGGTAATCTTTCTGATTAAAAAAATTGTCGCCCTGTTTGGCAATCTTGCGAGCCTTTTCCAAATCCTTTTTTCGCGGCTGTGCCTGAACATCAACGGTCAAGGAAAAGACCGCCAATAAAAGCATTAAACACACAAACCAATTTAAATATTTCGTTCTTTTCATCCTTTTTGCTCCTAAAACTATTGCGGAATTATTGTTCCTCTCGGCGTTTGTTTGACATCCGGTTTGCCCGTCGGGCGCGGCGTTGCCGGACGCGGCGTCTTGATCGTGACAGGCTGCGTCGGACGCGGCGTGATCTCCGGTTTGGTCGGCTGCATAATCGGCGTTGGCGTTGTGATACCCGGTTTTGTTTTATCGGGCGAAGGCGCGGTATTGACTGCCGAATTATCAGGACTGTTCATGGTCGCTTCATTGGTATTCGAGCCGCCGTTGGTATTTGTATTCGACTGTTCGGGTGTTTGTTCCGGTGTCGGCGTTGCCGAAACTGACGGTGCGGGCGTTGGCGTTGCAACATTTGCCGCGCCCGGATCAGTCGGCTGATTCATCAAATACCAGGCAATTCCGCCGGCCGCGACCGCAAGTATCGCCAAACCGAAAAGTCCGCCGATCAACGCAAAAATCAATCCTTTTGATTTTTTCTTTTCTTGATTTGGCTGAACCGGCGGTGTCTGCATCTGAACCGGCGGCGGCGTGGTGTCCTGCGCAGGCTCGGGATATGTTTGTCCGCCCGCCGAATAATCGTCCATCGGCAGACGAGTTTCCGCCGTTGATGCGAAATTTTCCATTTGCGGAACTGAATCAAACGCCGAAACAGGTTGGGTCTGCCCGAAATTCTCTCCCGTGTTCTGATTATCAAACTGAATCAAAGGAACCGTTTGATCACTCGTAAATTTTTGCGGCGCGGCGGGAGTTTCTTCAATTTTTGCCGTGTAATCGTCAGTCACAAAATTTTGCAGCGGCGCGATTTGGTTCTTTGCCAGATACTCCGCCGCGCCAAAATCGCCGCCGAAAACTTCGGTTTTAATATTTGCTTGCGGCAGTTCGGAAGCGGAAACCGGCAAAACTTCGGTCTTTTGCGCAAAATTCTGCGGTACCGAAACATTCGGCACATCATCTATCCTAATAGTTGCGTCAAAATCCTGAATCGGCGCGGTTTTATCCGCATTGTTTGAAGCCGTTGACGGAGTTTCGACGACCGTATTTCCGACCATTCCAAATGGAATTGTCTGTGCGCCCATCACTTCTTTCGATGCGGTTTGATCATTGAAAACAGGCGCGGAAAATTGTTCGGTTTTGTCGTTCGCCGAAATCGGTAAAGCCTGCGACGCAGACGCAGGCTGTTCATCCTGCACGTTAAAAGCAATGGTTTTTTCCGACGCATCGCTTTGCATTTTAGCGTATGTTTCGCGCAAAACCTTTTGCATCTCGCGGGCATCGGTAAAACGATGATCCTGGCTGAGCGACATTCCCTTAATGATAACGTCTGAAATTGTTTTGGGAATCGCGCTGTTGATCTCGTTTATCGGCGTAATCGGGTCGGCTTTTCCGCTTAGAAGAAAATCGGCGCGAGACAGCGCGTCGGGCGGAGCAATGTTCGTCAAAAGTTGATAAAGCGTCGCCGAAAGCGAATAAATGTCGCTCCGGGGGTTTGTTCCCGTGCCGCGAATCTGTTCCATCGGCGCGTAATGCGGCGTGTAGCCGATGACGCTTCCGGTGCTTCCGCCACTCGTATTGCCGACATTTGATTGCCCTGGTGCGGAATTTTTCGACAGTCCGAAATCAAGCAGAACGATATTATTCTCGTCCGTCAATTTCAGATTTTGCGGCTTGATGTCGCGATGAATGATCGGCGGTTTGTGCGTGTGAAGGTAAGCCAGCGCGTCGAGCAGTTGATCTGCCCAAAACAACACCCAACTGAGCGGAAATGGTTTCTGCGTCGCCGTCAGACGTTTCGCCAGATCGTCGCCCGAAATATGCTCCATCACCAAATACTGATTATCGTTTTCGATAAAATGGTCGCTCACTTTCGGCAAAACCGAATGCCGCAATCTGGCAAGTGTCCGCGCTTCACGCTCAAATTGGTCGCCGAGCTGGGCATCGTCCATATGCAAAGTGCGTTTCAAGGCAACTGCGCTGCCAAGCCGTTGGTCAATCGAGAGATAAACTTCGCCCATTCCGCCTTTGCCGATCAAATGCACGATCAAATAACGGTTCTGTAATAAAGTGTTCGGTGCTAAAGGTTTCATTCGTTTGTCGTTTATTCAGTTTATTATTAAAAACCTATAAAATTATAGCCAATTTCGCATAAAAAAATCTTTTGGCATTTCAAAGATTTTTCATAGCTGATGAGATCTTTGGTCTTTGGTCTTTGGTTTTTGAAAGAATTAGCAGTTTGGCGTTGAATTTCTCACCAAAACACTAATTTTTTATTCCATTGATTCTATCGGTTTTAATTTGAATAAAACCCAAAACCCAAAACCAAAGTCCCAAGACCTGCTCAGTTTATGAATTTTCAATTATTGACTCGTCATCAATTTTTCGGGCGGCAGCATCGCATTTTGCCCTTTGTGCTGCCAACAACGTCCGCCGCCTTTGACACGTCGCGAACAAGGCGTTCCCTTTTTGGTCGGCGCGCCGCAAAAATAAACTGTTTCTTCGGCGGAAAGCGGCGCATTTTCCGATTGGTTCGGCGGCGGTTTAGATGTCAAATTCTGTGTTTGCG
>JANPDZ010000255.1:0-4577 GCA_031431735.1 Acidobacteriota bacterium
TCTTTATTTCACACCAACGGGAAAAGCGATAGACAAAGCGATTGAAAGCTATCACGCACGGACGAGCAATTTTATCCGCGATGAAAAAACTCTCTTTGCGGAACTCGGAATCTCCGAACTGAAAGACCGTTTCGGCAATCCATATCATTTTGATTTTAATGTGGTGGGCAAATTTTACCGAACAAGTATTCGGAGTCGTGGAAAGGATAAAGTTTTTGAAGAATACTATTATCGCGGCGATGATTTTCAAGTTTTTTCAAACGACATTGATTATTTTGCCAAAACCGAAGCGAAAATTCTCAGCGTTTTGCAAACGGCGAAAAAATTTCCGTCGGACGAAGCGGAATTCAAATCTGTTTTGCGTGCGGGTGATATTGATTTTGACCAAATTCGCGACGGCTACGGCGAAAAGGTTTATCTCGTCAAAAAGCAATTTTCGCGCTACACGGATAAAGTTGTGACGGAAAAAGTCCAAAAATACGGCGAGGAAAAACAGACCGAACGGACAACCATTACGCCTGTCACGCAGGAAGTTCTTGTCTTTGAAATTCGCGGCAAAGGCGCGGACAGACGCGAAAACACTTACGACGACACGACTTTTGCGCAATTTCTGCACGTCATTTCCGAGCAAACCAAAACGGACGAAAAACCGAAGCCGGTCGTGATTCAGCCAATCGTTTTTGTTGACGGCACAGGCTCGATCAGTGGAAAAATTACCGATGCAAACGGCGCGGTTGTGGCAAATGCGACAGTTATCGCGCAAGGGGAAAATTTCAATGGAACCGTTACATCAAATGATGAAGGTCATTATTTGATTGCCAATATTCCGGTCGGAAATTATAAGTTGACAGCCGCCGCCAGTGCCTTCAAAGCGACGATTAGAACAGATGTTCCGGTCACCGCAAATAGTATCACGAAGGTTGATTTCACTTTGGAAGTCGGCGGAGCGGCTGAAACTGTTACGGTTTCGGCTGATATGGCTTCGGTCGAAACCTCATCAAGTCAAATCCAAAATCTTCAAATAAACGGAAGACGGGCACAAGATTTTGCGAAACTTGCGCCCGGAATTCAGATCATCACAAAATCGGGCGCAGTCGCGGAAGAAGATGACACGACAAATCAAAAATCCACGCCGAAATTGCGCGAATATTTTCCCGAAACGCTTGTTTGGTCGCCCGAATTACTGACCGATAAAGACGGCAAGGCGACGCTCAATTTCAAGATGGCGGACAATATCACGACTTGGAAACTTTACACGATTGCTTCGACCAAGCAGGGCAAAATCGGCGTGGCGGAAAAGGAAATTACCGTCTTTCAGCCGTTTTTCGTGGACCTCGACCCGCCGCGCTTTTTGACCGACGGCGACGAGATTTTCCTTCCGACGCAGGTTAGAAATTACACCGCCGCAAAGCAAAAAGTTGGCGTAACGATGGCAAAAGCCGTGTGGTTTTCATTTATTGGCGCGGACAAACAAAATATCGAAGTTGATAAAAACGCGGCGGCAAATGCCGTCTTTGGCTTCAAAGCAATCACGCCGATCAAAGACGGCAAACAGCGCGTGACGGCGATTGCCGCGAAGGATTCCGACGCGGTTGAAAAGAGCGTCACCGTCAGGCCGAACGGGCAGGAAATCGTTAAAACGGAATCGAAGTTTTTCCGTCAGAGCGAGACTTTCGACGTGAATTTTCCTGCCAACGCATTGGCGAAAACACAAAAAGCAGAACTTAAAATTTACCCGAATCTGTTTTCGCACGTCGCCGAATCGGTCGAAGGTCTTTTGCAGAGACCTTACGGCTGCGGCGAGCAGACCGTTTCTTCGACCTATCCGAATCTGATGATCCTTAAATTTGCTGACGGTGCGACGATGGGACAGAGCGACGGCGAGAAAGATGCCGCTTTGTCACAAAGTCGCAAAGTCGCCTCGTTAATTCAACAAAAAGCCCAAAAATACTTGCAAAAAGGCTACGAAAGGCTTTTGGGTTATCAGGTTGCCGACGGCGGTTTTTCGTATTGGGGCGGGAAAGACACGGCGGATGTTGCGCTGACGGCGTATGTTTTGCGGTTTTTTACCGATGCGCAAGGTTTTATCGAAGTTGACAAGACGGTTGTCGAACGCGCGGAAAACTGGCTCGTCAAACAGCAAAAAGCGGACGGAAGTTTTACGAAAAAATACTATTGGGAAAATTCGGAAGACACGAGCCGCACAAAACTTTTCACGAGTTATGTGGCGCGCTCCCTGGCGATGCGCGCCAAAACGGAAACGCGCACGTCCGTGAATGTGCAAAACAATTCGGCGGCTTTGCAGAAAGCGCTCTTGTATCTAAAAGCGCGAAACGCCGAGATTGACGAACCTTACGCGCTTGCGCTTTACGGTTTGGCGACGTTTGACGCGGGCAACGCGGAAGAAGCAACTGCAATTGCCGAACGATTAGAAAAAATGGCGATTGCAGAAGGCAACGCCGTTTATTGGAAGCTCGAAACCAACACGCCTTTTTACGGTTGGGGAACGCCGTTAAGAATCTACACGACCGCGCTCGTTTTGCAGTTGCTGATAAAGTCGAGAGTCGAGAGTCGAGAGTCGAGAGTCGAAGATTTGATTTCAAAAGGTACGATGTTTTTGCTCAAAAATAAAGACCGTTACGGCGTTTGGTATTCGACGCAGACGACCATTAATGTGCTCGACGCGTTTCTCGCATCATTGGCGGAAACAAAATCAACGGGGCAAAACGATTCGATTTCTATCTCGCTCAACGGCGAAAACTTGCCGAGCATCACGATTTCGCCCGACAAGATCGAGCCGATAATTGTTGATTTGACGGGCAAACTAAACGCTGCGGCAAACCGCATCGAGATAAGATCCGCGTCAAATTCCGCGCTAATGTCGCAGCTTGTTGCGTCGCATTACATTGATTGGAAAGATTCGGACGCGGCGAATCAAACCGTTAATCAGTCGCGCGCCGTTCGGCTCGATTACAAATGCGACCGGCAAACGGCAGCGATTATGGAGGAAATAAATTGCTCGGTCGAAGCGGAAAGAATCGGTTTTCAGGGCTACGGAATGCTGCTCGCGGAAATCGGGTTGCCGCCGGGCGCGGACGTTTCGCGCGAATCTCTGCAAGCGGCGATGGACGCCGATTGGAGTTTAAGCCGCTACGACGTTTTACCCGACCGAATCGTTTTGTATATGTGGTCAAAAGCCGGCGGCACGAAATTTAATTTCAAATTTAAACCGCGCTACGCCATCAACGCAAACACTCCGGCTTCGTTTGTTTACGATTATTACAACGAAGAAGCCAAAGCAACGCTGCCGCCGCTCAGATTTATGGTGAAATAAATCTTTCAAGAGGAATTCGAACTATGAAAACGAAAATTATCCTTGCTGTTTTTTTTAGTCTTTTTGCGGCATTGACCGCAAACGCGCAGTCTTTTTTGAAGGTCAATGAAAGCGAGACAAAGGCAAATTTTGAAAACAACCACTTGCAGATAAATCTGGTGGTTGAAAATTCCGCCTCAGCTATAACTGCAAAGGTCAAGCTCGAAGTTCTCGACGCGCAGGATATTGCACTGGCATCGAGCGAAACCTTGGAAAATTTGCGGCGCGGAAAGCAAAATTTGTTGATTCCTCTGACATTCGGCGCAAATGCAGATGCGGACGAATTGCTCTGGAAACGCCTTCGTTACACGATCGCAGTTGAAAATTCGGCGGCTTCGATTTCAAACATCGTTTCGCTTTCGGAAATTATGCCCGAACTTTTTGAATTGCGCGTTTCGGCTTCCGAAGAAATTTACCCCGGAATGCTTTATCTGGCGCGTGTTCGGGCATTTCATCCGATCAAATCCACGCCAATCTCAGATGTTGAAATAAATGCTGAACTTAAGATTGATCTCGAAACCGACAGCGATGATGATGAATTAAAAATAGAGTAATGGCAGGGGTTAGAACGCTAACTCTAGCATTACCGAAATTGACCAAATGCCACAACAAAAAAGCCCAGTTGGACAAATTCGCAAACGATTTCGGGCGATATTTTTGCCCGCGCTTCAACAAAAGCCGCGTTTGCACGCGCTTCCGTAAGTTCGAGTTTTTGCGATAAATTTTTGTCTGAAAAAATCATTTTGTAATTTCAAGAAGTTTTTTCGCGTTAAATTCCTACAACGCAAGAGCGACGGCTTTTTTCAATGACAAAGCCCGTCCTTGCTCGTAAAAGTCGGCAAATTTTTCTTTGTCCAAGATGCTTTGCAAATCGGCGAGATAAGCGTCGCGGAAACGGCGTTCAGCGGGTTCTGTTTCAAAGCCGAGAGATTCGCGCAAGTGTTGCGCCGCGCCCGCCAGTTTTGCCGCACATTCAAAATTTTCTTGTTTGACGGCGAGAGCCGCAAAGCCGTCCAAAGAATAGGAAACCGAAACCTTGTCGCCCAAGTTTTGTCCTAACGCGATTGCTTCGGAGAAATGCGTGTGTGCCGTTTCGTAATTGCCTTCGCCGTAAGTAACCGCTCCCAAATTATTAAGATTGCCGCACACGCCCTCGGCATTTTCTAATTGTTTGGAAATAGCCAGAGATTCTTCGAGTAGCAGA
>JANPDZ010000256.1:0-5981 GCA_031431735.1 Acidobacteriota bacterium
TATGGCTGAATTTATTTGTCGTTTAGGAACGCCGTCAGGCGAAATTGTGACGAGGGTTGTCGAAGCACTCGGTGCGAATGAAGCAAAATCGCAACTCGAACACGAAGGCTTTAAGGTCTTTACGGTCGCCAGTGCCGAAAAAGGTTTGTCGGCGGTTTTGTCGGGCGCGGGGAAAAAAAATCGCGTCAAACAGAGCGATTTTCTGCTTTTTAATCAGCAGCTTTCCGCACTTCTGCGAGCCGGAATTCCGATTCTGCAATCAATCAATCTTTTAAAGAACCGCTCGCAATCGTCAAATCTGCGGGCTGTTTTGGCGGATGTAGAAGAAAAGATCAAAAGCGGAATCCCGCTTTCGGATGCGTTTGAAGCGCAGGGAATGTTTCCGCGAATCTACACGGCTTCGCTGCTTTCGGGCGAAAAGTCGGGTGCGCTCGATGATGTTTTAGCGCGGTATGTTGATTATTTGAAACGTGCCGTCGGCGTTTCGCGCAAATTGCGCGGGGCACTCGCGTATCCGTTGTTTTTGATGACAGCAGCGATGCTGATGGTCGCGTTTCTGACGCTTTATGTCGTGCCGCGAATGTCGGACTTGTTCAAAGGACTCAGCACGAAAAATGGTTTGCCGACAGTTACCATTGTTGTTTTGACAGTTTCTTCGACCATCGCGAACAATATCTGGTGGCTTTTGCCGCTCATTCTGATTTTGGGATTCGCGATCTATTTCTGGCTCAGAACGCCGAACGGAAAATTGCTGCTGCATAAGTTTTTATTGAGACTTCCGCTGATCGGCAATCTTGTCAAACAAATGACGATGGCGCAGTTGTCGCGGTCGCTCTCGACGCTTCTGTCGGGCGGCATCACGGTTCCCGATGCGTGGGATATTTCTTCGCAATCGATCAATAATCTTGAATTGCGTCGCCGCAGTCAGTCGGTGTTGCAACTTATTCGGGAAGGACGCGGGTTTACTGAGGCATTAAGCCAAGCGAATTGGATGCCCGCACTCGCACTTGATATGATCGGTATCGGCGAAAGTTCGGGAAGTCTGCGCGAGATGCTCGACGAAGTTGCAAATTTTTACGATGCCGAGGCAGAAGTCCGGCTTGAGCAGTTGATGACGCTGATGGAACCCTTTATATTGGTCTTTATGGCGGCAATCGTGATCGTGATTCTGCTGGCAATTTATATGCCGATCATTCAAACGATCTCGTCAGGCCCGATGGGCGGCAGAGGCAAATAAAAAGGTAAAAGGTAAAACATAAAGACAAATGACAAATCCTAACGAAACGGTTATTTATCAATCTTCGCCGAAAATCGAGCTTTCGGATTTTCTGGAAAACGAACCACCCGAAGTTTTCGAAGCCAAGGCGTTGGCGCGGCGCTATCGTCTGCCTTATATAGATTTGCTTCCGCCGGACAAAAAATCGCCGATAGATTATGAAGAACTGGCGAAAATTCCGGTTGATATGATGCTCAAAAATCATTTCGTCCCGCTCAAAAAAGAAGGCCGAAATCTTCACGCAGCAATGGCTGATCCGTCAAATCTTCAGCGTCTGGACGAACTCGAAAACGCTTTGAATGTCCGGATCGTTCCATATGTGGCGACACAAGGCGCGATTGATGTTGTTTTGAAAAAAGGGGACGCGACGCAGAGAGTCTTGCAGGAAGCCGCGTCGGGCTTTAAGATCTCGCTTGTCAAAGAAACCGATCAGGGCGAAGAAGTTCTTGATCTTGACCGGCTGGCTTCGGATTCCGATATGTCGCCGATCATTAAATTGGTTGACACGATCGTCTATAACGCGATGGAATCCCGCGCTTCCGATATTCATATCGAAGCCGGCGACCGTGATGTGACCGTCAAATTCCGGATTGATGGCGCACTTTATCAAAAGGTTGACCCGATTGACATTGCCTATCATCAAACGCTGATCTCGCGTATCAAGGTAATGTCCGAACTCGATATTGCCGAACGACGGATTCCGCAAGACGGACGCTTTCGGGTTCGCTACAAAGGTCGCACAGTTGATTTTCGTGTTTCGATTCTGCCGGCAGTTTTCGGCGAAAACTGTGTTATTCGTATTTTGGATAAAGAGCAAATTTCCGAAGAATTTAAAAACCTGAGTCTCGATGTCGTCGGATTCGACCCCGAAGATGTCAAACGATTCCGGCTTTACATCAAAGAACCTTACGGAATGGTTCTCGTGACAGGACCGACCGGTTCGGGTAAAACGACGACGCTTTACGGTGCGCTCAACGAAATTCGCAACAGCGAAGACAAAATTATCACGATCGAAGACCCGGTTGAATATCAACTTCAGGGAATTATGCAGATTCCGGTCAACGAGAAAAAGGGTTTGACGTTTGCGCGCGGACTGCGTTCGATCCTGCGGCACGATCCCGACAAAGTGATGGTCGGCGAGATCCGCGACGAAGAAACGGCGCAGATCGCGATCAACTCGGCGCTCACCGGTCACTTGGTTTTCACGACCGTTCATGCGAACAACGTGATTGATGTGATCGGGCGTTTTCTGAATATGAATGTTGACCTATACAACTTTGTCGCCGCGCTCAATTGCGTTCTGGCGCAAAGGCTCGTCCGTAAACTATGTGTGGTTTGCAAGCGTCATTATACGCCGTCGGACGAAGAGATTTTGATTTCCGGATTAAAGCCCGAAATTCGCCAACAACACGAATTTTATATGAGCGTCGGGTGCGATGCGTGCAATCACACGGGTTATCGCGGCCGCACGGCGATTCACGAACTGCTGGATATGACGGACAAAATTCGTGAAATGATTGTCGCCCGCCGGCCGGGTTCGGAAATTCGCCGCGAAGCCGAAAAAGAAGGCTTGTCGAGTTTACGGGTTTCAGCACTCAAAAAAGTTTATAACGGACAAACGACTCTTCACGAGATAAATCGCGTGACGTTTGTCGAAGAATTAAAATAAAGCACGATCAGCGGTAAAGAGTAATGCGTCAGTAAAAAGTTAGATATGACCATTCGAAACATTAAAAGAGAGAAATAAATTAATTGATGAAAATTAAATTAAGAAATAAAAGCGATCACATTCGGAATAAGTGATAGGTGAAAAGTGATAGGTGATAGGTGAAAACCACCTATCACTTTTCACCTATCACTTTTCACTTATTCCGAATGACAATCAACTGCATAACTTCAAAGTTTATTGCGCCTGCGCTCGTCGGCAATAGATTTTTCTTTAACTTTTTACTGACGCATTACGGTAAAGAGTTCAAAATTCTTGCAATTTTTCGCTTTTCAGTTGAAAATTAAATGACTTAATTTCCGCGCTTGGTATAAAAGAAGAGAACTTTTGAAACTTTGGCTGTCAGCGGGGCGTGTAGAAATTTCGTAAAACGCATTTTGTTAAATGCAAATTAAGTCCAAATCTAAAATAAAAACTATGAAAAAATCTGCGTACATTCGTTTTGCACTGAGTTTTCTACTTGTCTTTTCTTTACTTTCGCCCCTTTCGGTTCTTGCGATCAGCGACGGCAAAAAGTTTTTCAAAGAAGGGATGAAAGCCGAAGCTGCCGAAGATTGGGATAAAGCGGTCGAACAATTCGCGCTGGCGATCACCGATAACCCGAAAAACAGCGAATATCGTCTTCATTATATCCGCGCGCTTTTCAACGCTTCGCAGTTGTATATGCGAAAAGGCGCATCATTGGCGAATGAAAAAGATTATAAAGGCGGCTACGACGCTTTTCGTAGAGCCTACGCGTATGACCCGACAAACGAACTCGCGAAAGCCGAGATGGAAAGAATGGCGCGTCTTTATAAAGAAATTTTAGATAGCGATAATCCTGACAAAAAAGCCTCGAAAAACAGCGTCAAGCTCGTGCAGACAAGCTACGGCGGAAAAATTTTGCCGCCGAATGTCGTGATTCCGCAAAAGCTCGAAGAACTCGGCGATGTCGGACCGTTTCCGGGCGGGATGGATCTGCAGACCTTGATCAGAGATTTGGCGCGGAGTTTGGATTTGAACGTGATCTTTGATGCCGAAACATTTCGTGCGCCGTCGAAGATCAATATCGAACTCAAAAATGTGACGGCGGCAAAAGCCCTCGATTATCTTTTCTTGCAACAAAATCTCTTTTTTCAAAAAGTCGGACCGCGGACGATCGTGGTTGGCAACAGCAATCAGAGGCAAAAGTTTCAGCAGCTTGTTCTGCGGACGTTTTATCTCTCAAACGCTAATCCGAAAGATGTTGCCAAAGTTGTCCAGACCGCAATTCCCGCACAACCCGGCAGAACTCCGACCATCGTTTTAACCGACGACGCGACGAACAGCTTAACGATTCGTGATACGCAGGAAAACATTCAATTGATGGGGCAACTCATCAAATCTCTTGATAAAGACCGCGCCGAAGTCGTCATGGACGTGGCAATTTACGAAGTCAATAAATCGGATTTGCTAAAATTGGGCAATCAAATCGGTACAGAGGCGCAATTGACGAATTTGGGCGGAACCACGAGCGGCGTTGTCGGTCTCGGCGGTAACGAGATCTTTGGAACGATCGGCCGAGCCCTCGGTGCTATTATTCCGGGTGCGATTGGTGCGGGAATTGTCCTGCCGGCTGTAAATTTACAGGCTTTTCAAAGCAAAAATAATACAAAACTGCTAGCTTCGACCCAAATTCACGCTTTTAACAACGAAGATTCGTCAGCCCGTATCGGTCAGCGCGTTCCGGTCCGGACGGCGACCATCTCAAATGGTTCGAATAGCGGCGGCGTTAATAATGGCGGCAACGGATTTCTGAGTGACGTGATTCAGTATGAACAAGTCGGTCTGACTTTGAAATTCAAACCGCTTGTTTTTCCGAATCAGGATGTGCAGGTGGCAATGGAAATCGAATCAAAAGATGTGGTCAGTTGTAATAATTCTAATCCGTGCTTTTCTGAACGGATCATTAAAGGAACGGCGCGGGTCCAAAACAATAAAACCCTTCTTTTAGCCAGTGTTGCACAGGATACACAATCAAACGGACGACAAGGTTTACCCTTACTTGGGTTGATTCCGATTTTAGGAAGATTATTTACCTCGCCGACGAAAGACAACCGACAGGTTGATATTGTCATTGCCGTGACACCGCGCGTGATTCGCGCACCTTCGATTTTGCCGGAAGACGAGATCGAACGAAACACGGGAAGTTTGGCGGTGCCGACCAGCGGTTCGCTTGAAACGATGGTCATTCAGGAAGAAATTGAAGAACAGCTCGCTACTGCCCGCCGTTTGGGAAACAATACGGCAGTGCAACTTCCTGATCAAAAGGTTCAGGACGCGCCGACCTACATTAAATCGGATCCGACCGAGAAAAATTCAAATCCCGAAACCAAGACAACGGAGAATAAAGACTCGACGACCGAATCTTCGATCAACGATACGACGACAGCGAACATCCGTCCGATAGATGCGTCAAACGTTAAAACTTTGCAGGTGATTCAGACTTCCGACACATCATCGCAGAGCATTTTGCCGAAACCGATGACGTTGCCGTTGATCGAAAACAACGAAATCAAACTGCTTGCGCCGAAAGCCGAAGTACAGTTTTTGCCGAATCTGCCGGAAATGAAAGCGGGTGAAAAAACAAAGATCGCCATCCTGATCAAAAGCGCGACCGGATTTCGTTCGGCAGTTTTGGGCTTGAAATTCGATGCAAGCAAATTGGCGGTGCGGTCGGTCGGTTACGGAGATGTATTCGGCGGAGATTTAGCGGGCAAAGCAGCGAACCCGTTTTTGAATCAAAACGGCAAGATGTATGTTTCGCTCGCCTCGTTAAAAGATACGGCGGAAAATGCTTCGGGAGTTTTGGCGATTATCGAGGTCGAAGCTCTCGCCGACGGCAAACAGGAAATCGCCTTTGATGCGGATCTGATGACCGTGATGACTTATGACGGCAAGAGCTTTACGGTCAAGTTTTAATATGAAGTTGGCGATTCAAAAAATGACACGGAGACACGG
>JANPDZ010000257.1:0-4426 GCA_031431735.1 Acidobacteriota bacterium
CAAAAGTTGCTTTTGCTAAATTCTAATCACTTTATTTGTCAAATTGCTTGATATTAGGGCAATTCCGCAACTTTTGAGTAGAAAATAAGATTTCCTAAACGCCCGAAAATACAAGAGATTTTCAAAATTTGGATCTACTGATACTATAAAAGCAAGTGAATTTGAAATAAAATAGACCGCAGATAAAACGGGGATGAAACAGATTTACGCAGATTTATTTAAAATTTTTATCCGCGCCAATTCGTCAAACCCGCGTAATCGGCGGTCTATTTTTTACCAAGAGGAAAAAAACAAATGAAAAAATGCCCGAATTGTCAAAAAGAATTTCCTGATACGATGCGGTTTTGTCAGACCGACGGAACGCCATTGCTTGATGCGGTCGAAGAGGTTCAGCCCGAAGACCCGTTAAAGACGACGGTTGTTCGCCAAGAAGACATCGCTTCTTCGATTCCGGCTTCCGATCCGTTTAAAACAATGGTCGCGGGGGCGGACAAAAAAGAAGACAGCGGCGATCTCTTGCAACTGCCGGAAGAGTTTGACCCGTTGAAAACGATGGTCGCAACTCCGATTGCCTGGCCGGACAAGCCGGTTTTAGAAGAACTGCCACCCGAGCCGCCGAAATTCAAGGCAATCAAGGAAGAACTGCAACCCGAAGCACCCGTCTCGCCGTTCAGCGGTTTTTCACAACCGAGCGAGCCGCTGCCCGAACCGACACCTGATTACACAAACGACCCGACAGTTCTGCAACCCGAACCGCCGAAATTCAGCGAGCCTGATTTGAGTCCGCCGAACTTTGGCAATTTGTCGGCAAAAAATGACGTGCAAGAAGACCTTGGCGCGACGATGATTCAAAATCCTTGGGAGGCGGGCAAGTCGCCAATATCGGATTCGGCGCCTTTTTCCAAACCGCTTGATGCGCCAATGTCGTCGCCGTTCGATACGCCGCCGGTGAACGAACCTCAATCGCCGTTCGGACAAACCCCGCAGTCGCCTTTTGAAGCACCGAAATCGCCGTTCGATGCGCCGTATAGTCAGCCGCAGCAATCTCCTTTTGACGCGCCGCAGTCGTCTTTTGATCCGCCGAAACCGTCGTTTGAAGAACTGCCGCCGACTCAAATCGGCACGCCGCTACCGCAATTCGACAAGCCGCAGTTTAACCAGATGAACCAGCCGTCGTTTCAAGAACCGCCGCCGCCGCAATTCGGCACGCCGCAATCACAGTTTAACCCGATGAACGATCAGTCGTTCGGCAATCAACCCTTGCAGCAAAATGATTGGACACCGCCGCCGTCGCCCGTCGCGGGATGGCAAGATCAGGGTTTGGGAGCCCAAACGCCCTTTCAACCGCCGATGGCGATGCAGGGACAGAATCAGACTTTACCGATAATTGCGCTTGTTCTGGGAATCATCAGTATTTGCTGCTATATCGGTTGGGCAACCGGTCCGGCGGCACTGATTACGGGTTATCTCGGAATGAAGAATTGCAATAACGACCCGAATCAATACGGTGGCAAAGGTTTAGCGATTGCCGGAATGATTACTGGCGGAATTTTTATGGCTATCTGGCTGATTTACTGGATCATAATCATCGTCGTCTATGGTAGTTTAATTGGATTTTCGATTTTTGGAAGGTAGTAATGTCAAATATTTTTACTGATGTCATTCAATCAACCGTTGCCGTTCTGAAGGGAATGAAGCGGACGATCTCCGAAATTCCGCGTGCTAAATGGACCGTGCAATATCCGGACGTTCCGGTCACGGTTCAGCCTCGTTATCGCGGAATGCATCTGCTTCACGTTGACGAAATGGGCAAAGAAAAATGTGTCGCGTGTTATCTTTGCGCGGCGGCTTGTCCGTCCGACTGCATTTATATCGAAGCGCAGGACGATGCCCGCCCGTATGCCGAACGCGTCGGGCGCGACGAGCGTTATGCAAAGGTCTATAATATTGATTACGGACGCTGTATCTTTTGCGGTTTCTGTGTTGAAGCCTGTCCGAAAGACGCGATCACGCACGGCTACAACTTTGAAATCTCCGTCTATAACCGCGCCGATCTGCTCAAGACAAAAGACGATTTGCTGATTACCAAGCAAAAACAATCGAAAAATTACCGGGTTGCATTGTCGAGCGAAGACGTTGATTCGGAATACAAGGAAGTTTAAATAAAAAGTAAAAAGGCAAAAGTAAAAAGTAAAAAGTAAAAAGTAATAAATATTTCACTCATTTTCTGATTTCAAGCTGAAATGTTTTTTTACTTTTTACTTTTTACTTTTGCCTTTAAAACTTTGTGTCCTTTGTGTCTTTGTGGTGAAATATCTTTCTGATGAAAATTTTCGATGTCGGTTGCGATATGATTGATTTTTTAACCGGGCAAAGCACACATAAATGAAAATTTATTAAACAATCATGCTATTGAAAGAATATTTGGTGAGTTTGACCCTCCAATTGCAGTGGGCAAAGCGTTCACCGCATCGCAAGCCTTCGACATCATGGCTATTCCGACAAAGAAATTGGCAAGCGACAATATAATACCGAGAATAGGTATAACTGAGAGAAGAATAAGCACACAATAAGCTGTAAACAGTCCGGTCGGCAGATGTTTGATGTTGAGATTGTAGCGGGCAATATATTCATTATAATCTTGGGCAAATCCCGGCAGAACCTGAAACATCCAGTAAAGACTGTAAATTGGAATAAATAGAAAGCCGACAGCTTTTCCGGGCGTAGTTCGGGCATAACCGTCCTGAATTGCCGCCCACATTTTGTATATCAAAATCATAAAAACCACCGCTCCGTAAATGATTAAAAGTAAAGCTATGAGTAATAATATCACCGCGCCGATTATTTTTGTTTTTGGCAGAGAGCCGTAATACATGATGTCGTAATACATGCTCAGAATGATGAAGATAATTGAAATACTTCCGACCAGAACGGTTGAAGCCCATGTTCCGGCATAAAATTCTTTCGACAGACGGGGTTTTTCACCTTCCGGCAGTGAAGGCTTATCGGCGGTTATCCAAATTCCAAGCCAGAATACAAATCCCAATATAACCGATGATATTAAAAAAGGAATTGCATCTAACGGCTTGAATTCGTATTTATCTAAGCTCAAATAAGAAAATCCTTCGAGACTTAATGTATACGCAATCGAACCGACAAGTGCGCCGAGAGGAAGCAAAAGCCACGTTAATTTTTTAAAAAACGCCGCCACAACCATACCGCCGATAACAAAAATTACATATATGGCGGAAATGAAAAGAGTGCGCATCCATAGAAATTTGCCCTCTCCCGGACTCTCAAACAAAATGCCTGAGATGGTGAACCAAAGAATTTTATAGGTTATGAAATTAACGACTAAAGAAAAAGCCGGATATAAAACTACGGCGACGATTGTGGCAATCAATTCATTTTTTATTAAATAAAATACCAACACAAGCAAAAAAGCTAATATTAAATTATTGATAATGTTATCCGAAGCAACATATAGCGGATTCGGCAAATAGCTTATATTTAGGGTATCATCCTTTTTCGGCTCGATAAAGATATTGAAAAGTGTAAAAAGTTTCGGCTCGATAAAGGTCTTGAAGATTGCAAAAAGCAATCTCGTAACAATATCGGAAAAAAATAGCGCGGCGAAAAACATCATCGGTCGCCCCCAACGGATTCCGCCTCGTTCAGCCCCAATCAAATACGAAAAATTCGCACGTTCCATAGTTCCTCCAAACGCAACAAAAAAGAACACGGATTTGCCGCGAAATTCCACTCGTTCTAAATTATTTTCAGGTAATGCAGTTTCTTTATACTCCTGTTCCAAGCGAGTGTCAATGGATTTATTAAGAATTTGACAGTGGTTTTATTTTTTGCGAATTTTGATATGTCCGCGCTGCGGAATCACGGAAATGGCGGATAAATCTTAAAAATTCACCACAAAGACACAAAGAACACAAAGAAATTTAAAATTGTCCGGCAGTTTGTTTTTATACTTTTACTTTTGCCTTTTTACTTGTGTATCATCAAGCGAATATAACAAATAAGGAGACTTGAGATAAAAGCACTTGGATTCACGGCGATTGCGTCAACCGCTCTTTCGTTTATACTTTGGCTGATCAGTTGGGGATATTGGAGATATGTAGAGTTTTCTGATTATGACTCGGACCGATACGAATCACAAAAGTAATTCGCAATATTATGCTGGGCGTTGGCACGGTTTCGACGCTGACCGAATATTTGGCAATTCTGCTCATCGCCATCGGCTTGATTTTAGCGGCAAATCGTCCGCCGAAACCTTATAACTCATGTTACGCAATTTTTGAATTTTAGCCCGCGTAGCGGGTGTCAGCGTGTAGCCCGTAGCGCGAGCTACGGGGAGCGATGCAAAAGATTTGTTCAAGCCCGTGAAGACGGGTGACAGAAGCGGAATCTGTCG
>JANPDZ010000258.1:0-3384 GCA_031431735.1 Acidobacteriota bacterium
TTTTCTTAACTTTTTACTGACCGATTACTATCTTCACCGATTCAGCCGTTTTGCTTTTTAAGAAAAAATGATAAAGGATTTCAAAAATTAATATTAAAAATTAACATCATCAATTTGAATTTCAATCGGTGCTGTGTCGTCAATTTGAATTCCAATCGGTTCTGAGCCGGCGCGTTTGACTGCTTCAACCAATTTTATGAAGTCGCCGTATTTACCGGATTTGGACACCTTAAGAAAAACAGTTTTCTCAACTTCGTTTGTCCCTTCACGAAACACTCCGCGTTCTTCACGGTCTTTAAAAACTAAAGATAACTTATTTATAAGATTTGCAGGATTGGAAATCATTCCCATATCTTCGTAATTAAGCTTCATTTTTCCATCTGTTTCCAACATTGCAACCAATGTCAAAGGATTTGGTTTAATCACCATATTTTCTTTGTCTGGCGGCGCAGGTAATTTCACTTCAAACATTTTGTAACGTAACTGATATGGATCGCTCTCATTTTTCTCGCCGTAACCAACTAATCCGATTTTGCTGATTTCGGATTTTCTAATAATGTCAAAAACCTGCAAAACATTTTGATATGAGGCGTTGAGATCCGCTTTCAAATAAACAATTTTCTTATCCGGAGTCAGGTCTCTCGAGAGTCTTTTTAAGTTTTCAGGTAATTCTTCGGGTGTAATAATCTTCTCAGTTTTTTCTACTTTATCCGGCAAATTATTTATTTGCGTTATAAACAATTTGTTGTCGGAGTTAAGCGTTAAAATTATTGAAGTTTCTTTATCAATATTATAATCACTTTCAGCATATTTAACATTGGTCGGCAAATTGACTGATTCCTTCTTTCTTTTTGGTTCATTGATCAAAAACGGTATCGCAATGGCTATTGCGATCAGCAAAATTTCGATTGTCGTCGCACCGATAAGCGAACTCCAATTCTTTTTTGAGCGGGACGACAACGGCACCGCAAATGCAACTACCAGAAGAATGAACACAATCGGAGCCGCAATAATACTCGACATTAACAATGTAACGATATATCCCCCAACGCTTCCAATGCCGCCCGCGCCGATGGAACTACCCGGACTAAGAGCTTCAAGTATCAGCAACTCGGCTTTCCAAAACAACCCGACAGGCACTAAACAAAGAATGCCGCCAATAGCGAAAAACCAAAATGGCGGCGAGGCGGTTTTGGTTTCAACTATACCGCGCACAACCAAAGCAATAATCACTGCAAATCCGAAAACTGCCGCGAGATAAAGAGAAATATTTGCCGGTATCGCCGATTCTTTCATTCCTCCCATTACAGCGGCAATTCCGACATTTTCGGCCGACATCATGGCTTGAAACACCCTCATCAAAAGAAACGAACTCAGCGCACCGCCAATTAATGGAATTGTGTAAGCTAAAGCCGCAACCAAACGAATAATGACCGAAACCCGTAAACGAGGCTGATTTTCCTCAACATTCAATAATGAAGCATTCATTTTGCTATTCCTTCCTATCTGATAAGTTTTTGACGAATTGAATAAATTCAAATATACAACAATTTATAGAAAATAATACACGGTTCTAAACATTGCAAGAAAATTTCTGTATTATCTTATTATCAAGGAGAAATTGGAATGAAGTTTTATCTACGCTTGTTTATTTTGACTTTTTTTACAGCTCTCGGTGTCAATTTTGTAGTCGGGCAGTTACCGGGCTACAGAGCGGTTGGAGAAGGGTTTTTTATAGCTTTCGTTCGTCCGGTGATAGATGAAAGTATACAAACAAGCAATGCTGAAATAACGATTAAGGTTCTTACAGAGAATTGCGGCAATTGCCACAAATCAACTCTCCCAACTGCGAATCCCAAAGCCCTCGCGATTTTCGATCTGGATAAATACCCGTGGTATGAATCCGTCACTGATCAGCACCTTGAAAACATTTCCAGACGTATCAGCACCAAAAGCGGAATATCCGATTCAGATCGCGCAACAATTCTCGATTTCATTGCCTGCATCCGCAAAGCTGGCTGTAATGATTGAAGACTGGCTGGCGTGAATCCGTCAATTCGGATAAAAGACAATTGAAAAAGCCGTGAAAAGTTTAATTTGGAGGCGGCGATCGGAATCGAACCGATGAATAAAGGTTTTGCAGTTCTAAATTGTCATTTTTTTACAGATAATTACAGAGTGTAATGGAGTGTTATAGGCTTATGGATATTGACTTTTATAAAAAATGAGAAATACTCGGTAGAACTCCATTTATGCAGGTAGTCCCTACATTTTCCCCTACATAAGATTTTGGCTAAAAGCCTTATAAAAGGCAATAAAAAAGGGCAAATTGTTAGTTTGCCCTTTTTCAAATTAAACAGGTTTTTCATTCAGTCTTTCAAGTTTTTGCCTGAACTTTAGCCAAAAGTTTTGTTCATCTTTTGAACTTGTAACAGGTAGAAATGAATCTATTTGTCTGATAATAGCCTTTCGCTCGTTTGTATCGGCGTTTTGATAGGTTAGTAGCATTTGCGCTTGTTGGTTGTCGAGATACGCTTGTTTCGCGTCCTTTTGGTTTTGTGTTAAATTATTCATATTCTTAGTTCCTTTTATTAGGGATTGAAAGAGAGGCTTTCCTAGCTTTGCGGTTTAGGAAAGCCTTTCGTTTTTAGGCTGTTTGACGCTTCAAACCTTGCCGATAAATGTTTGCCGTTGCTCCGGCGATAATGTGATAGCAAATCAAACCGAGTTCAGCGGCTTTACATTCGCATTCACCAAGTTTTTCGCCGTTCTGGACATCAAAGCGGACGTGATAAACATTCGAGTTATTTGCCGAATAAACGACATAAAGCCGATCTTTGATAAAAAGCACTTTCGGCTTTAGTTTTTTGCATCTTTCGATTGCCGCCAGCGTGTTTTCCGTTGTTAATTTAATCATTTTCATATTCTCCAAAGTTAAGATTAGTCATTTCTGACTTACATATATATTATAAGTTATGACTTATAATATATCAAATCAACTCTAAGCATTGACTTAGTGTTTTTATTGATTTATTATTTGTTTGTGATGAAAGCAATTTCTACAAAAGAAGCATCGGAAAAATTAGGCGTATCGGTTTTGCGAGTGCAACAACTTATTTGGCAAGGACGACTTCCCGCGCAAAAAATCGGACGTGATTTTGTCATTGACGAAAAAGACTTGTCGTTCGTTAAAGACCGAAAGGTAGGCAGACCGAAAAAGACGGAAAACAGCAACGGTGAAACAAAACCTTCCAATAAAAAGCCTTTCAAGACGATTTTTGATGTTGTTCCTGAATTAGCGGGAAGTTTAGACAGCGGATTAGGCGATTTATCAACCAATAAAAAATACTTGGAAGGCTTAGGACGTGATAAAACAATCAATCG
>JANPDZ010000259.1:0-2704 GCA_031431735.1 Acidobacteriota bacterium
TTTGGCATACATTCAAGAATGCCTTAGTAGTAGCTGATTTGTAAAAGTCAGCTACTTTATCTTTTTGTAAAAGTCCGCTACTTTATCTAAAGTCGAGTATGAACTAAGGTAATGAATATGACTTAGCAAGTCAAGATTATAATTTTTATTCATAAATTTCCACTATTTTTTGCCGTTCCCGATTGACGTCTAATTGCAAAACATCGAAGCGCAAATAAATGATTAGCGAAATTGAGATTTTGGCATTCTTTGAGGACTTGTTTGTGATTGATTAATTTCTTTGAGTTCCCGAAAACGTTTCGCAAAGACAAAAAGCGGAAAACGCCCTGCATAAACAGGAAGCGATTTTGATTGATTGGTTGAAAAAATAATGTCGCTTTTCTCATAATAAGCAATTTTTTCGTATGACTGAGAAGTCATATAATGCTATGATTTTGATTGGGGGTAATGAGTTTTTTACCTATGATTTCATATAAATTCAAAATATAACTCATGTTACGCACGATATTTTGAAAAAGCTGGGAAAACCGCTAAATGTTTATATTGCAGTAATTGACGGATTTATGAAAATCTAGGTTTCTTTGAAATCAATCGGTTACGGAACATTGTTTTTTCACTAAACCACATTATCTTGTAGTTTTTGAAATCTTAAAACGGATTTAAAAAGAACTTTGCGTAACATGAGATATAACTTGGAGATAAAATGGCTTCGTCTAGTCAAATTAAAGCATTGCTTAAAAGCTATATTGATAGTGATGATTCACGGTTTTATGCAACAGCGATGCAACTTGCCGCTGATGAAGCGAAACGCGGACACGGTAAAGTGGCGGAAGAAATTCGTAAGTTGATTGATGATGCGCGTTCTTCCAAAACAGTTCTTCCAAACCATAAATTTCCTACTCTTATTGTTCGTCCGAATAAAGAATTGTCGGACTTACTTTCAGTTTCATATCCTAAAATCCGTTTGGCTGATATGACGCTTGAGTTGAAGCTTTTACTTCGTATAAATAGATTACTTGAAGAACAAAGAAACATTGAGAAAATAACTGCTCACGGATTAAATCCTCGAAAACGGCTTCTTTTTACAGGACTTCCCGGTTGTGGGAAAACAATGTCGGCTTCGGCAATTGCAGGTGAATTAGGTCTGCCTTTATTTGTTGTGCGTTTAGATGGTCTAATCACCAAATATATGGGCGAAAGTATCGCCAAACTTCGAGCAATCTTCGACTCCATTCAAAACACCAGAGCAGTTTATTTGTTCGATGAGTTTGATTCAATCGGCACACATCGCGGAGTCACTAATGATGTTGGCGAAATAAAGCGGATTTTGAATAGCTTTTTAATGTATATCGAGGAAGACAACTCGAACAGCATTATTATTGCAGCAACGAATCATCCACAAAGCCTTGATTATGCTTTATTTAGAAGATTTGATGAATTATTGGAATTTGGAAGTCCAACAAAAGAATTAATTTCTGAATTCCTGCGTAAAAGATTATCGGAATACAAAATTAATAAGAAAGATATTGAAAAACTTAGCTCCGAAGCGGAAGGTTTAAGTTTTGCAGATATTGAAATCGCCTGCGATGATGCGATCAAAATGGCAATTCTAAATAATCGTAAAACAATTAAGTTGGATGAATTACATAAAACTTTTGAGGAGCGAATATCTTTTCACGATAAATATAAAAAATCTAATTGATAATTTTTCCCGATGAAAAAACATTTAATTCTTCAAAAAACCTCTAAAAGCGAAAAGTTTACAGATCCACGAACTGGCAGACCTTCACCTTTACCAGTAAGAGAGAGAGGCTTTCACAGTCAAAATTTATTAAGTCAAATCTCAACAGTTAGAGATAACGCAGCGAATGCTGAACATCTACTTCCTTTTCAAAACGGATATTATGTTGAGATGAAAAGCGAACCGACATATTCCTTAAATCTCAAAAGCATTGAGGCTGATGGTCGAGAGTTAGTTTCCGTAAAAATGGTTGATAATACGGAAGTTGCTACTATTTTTTTGGACGAAAGCGGATTAACAAAACTTGAATCCAAAATCGAAAGTTACCAAAAAGAAGATAATCCGAAAAGCGGTAAAGCGAAAAACAAACCTCTAGTTGAAAGTATTTCAGAAATTAGCCTTGCTTCAATTCAGTCTATTTGGACTGATGATATTGCTTTTCCCCAAGAAAATGAACCAATTCGTTGGGAGGCATGGCTTAGAGTAGGCGAAAACGAAGAAGCACGAAATCAAATTATTGACCTGTTTCGCGTAGCATCCAGTAAAGAACAGATCCAAATAAGTTCCAAGGAAATTCGTTTTCCCGAAAGTACAGTTGTCTTAGTTCAAGCTACAGCAAGGCAAATAAGTAAAATTCTTTATCCGCTTAATATTCTTTCTGAATTGAGAAAAGCTGTTGATACTGCCGATTTTTTTCTTGGTCTTGATAGAGATGAAGAACAAAGTTGGGTTGATGATGCAGTTAACCGAATTGAGCCGCCTGCCGACGACGCACCCGCTGTTTGTTTGCTCGATACAGGTGTAAATTACGAACATCCATTGCTTAAAGACTTGTCATTACCCAAATTTTGTCAAAAGAAGTATATCAGATAAAATTAAGAGAAAAAGTGAGGGCAATCAGGTTTGGATAATCAAGCAGAGACAATCAGGTCTTGGGCAGAAGATAATTTCGGGGCGGCACAT
>JANPDZ010000260.1:0-3625 GCA_031431735.1 Acidobacteriota bacterium
CAAAAACCAAAAATTTGATAAGATTTTTTGCATAAACCAAAGATTTTTATGTAATTTTTCTCAGAAATAATCGTTTGTTTGCATTTTCAAAAATTTAATCCCGAACTCGGTCTTTTTTTGAGCGAATCAGGAGTGATAAGTGCGAGGTCAAAACCATCTATCACCTATCACCTATCACTTTTCACTTATTCCGAATGATAGCCAACTCGTGTAACTCTTAAAAGTTTTCCCGAAAGATAATTAAATAATCTTATGAGATAATTTAATTTCCCGTTTGGTTAATTGAATTCGAAGTCGGGAAAATTGAGTTTGACGATAAGCGAATTGAATCAACTAAACAGAAAATTTAACAATCACAAGAGATTTTATTAAACGGTGACAGAACAAGAAACAAACGAAGCGATCTTAACCTTTACGACCGAAGCCGAAGATGTCGGCAAACGGCTTGATGCTTATCTGGTCGAAAAGATTGAAGACCGGTCGCGGTCGCGTTTGCAAAAACTGATTGACGACGGCGATTGTCTGGTCAATGAAAAGCAATCTAAATCTTCCTACAAAATTCGCGCAAATGACGAAATTGAAATCGAACTGACCGAACTTCCGGCCGTGACATTTAAGCCCGAGATCATTCCGCTCGACATTATTTTCGAGGATACCTATTTAGCCGTCATCAATAAACCGTCGGGAATGGTCGTTCATCCGGGCGCGGGAATTTCATCGGGAACGCTGGCGAATGCGATCGCACATCATTTCAAATTTGAAGATGAAACAATCCAAAATCCCAAATCCGAAATCCGAAATCGCGTCGGCATCGTTCACCGACTTGATAAAGATACGTCGGGTTTGATCGTTGTTGCCAAATCTGAATCAACCCACGAAGCCCTCAGCGAACAATTTCGCGAACGCGTGGTTTTCAAAAGCTATATCGCGCTTGTTCACGGCGAGATGCAGCAGAACGCGGGTGAAATCAACCTGCCGCTGGCGCGTGAAAAACATAACCGGACAAAAATGGCCGTTCGTGCCCACGGGCGCACCGCCCATTCTATCTGGAAGGTCAAAAAACACTTCGAGAAATTTACGCTGCTCGCCGTCGAGATCAAAACCGGCAGAACGCATCAGATCCGCGTTCATCTCGCTTCGATCAATCATCCGATCGTCGGCGACGAAACCTATAATGCCGGACGCGATAAAACCGTCCGTGACCTTGATGTCAGAAAAGCGATCACAGATCTCGACCGCTTTTTTCTGCACTCCGAAAAATTATCCTTCACGCATCCCGTGAGCCTTGAAAGATTGGATTTCACCGCGCCTTTGCCCGTTGAGTTGACAGAGTTTTTAGAATTGCTTTAACTTTTAGTTCAGAGTCCCGCCTTTAGGCGGCAATTTCTCGATCTTGAAGCAAGCCGCCTCAAGGCGGGACTCAAAACAATTATGAAAAATCTATTGTTCGCTTTCATTTTTGGTGTTTTCTTCGGCTTCGCAGTCAGCGCGCAAACCGCTGAATTGAACATTATTCCGCAGCCGAAATCCGTGACGCGCTTAAAAGGCGTATTCAAGCTGAATTACAAAACAAAGATCATCGCGACCGACGATGCCGGACGCAAATCAGCCGGAATTTTGAATGATTTGCTGATGAAAAATTACGGCTTCAAGCTCGAATATACCGACAAAACACAAAAGAAAAACTTTATTTCTATTGCCACTCAAAACCCGCCGGAATTTTCTTCTGCGAGTGAATCGTATGAGCTAAAAATTACGCCGAAAGCTATTCAAATTAGTGGAAATGAAACGGGACAGTTTTACGCGTTGCAAACGCTGATGCAGATTTTGCCGGTTGAATTTAAAGGCGAAGAAAAACTTCCTGCCGTTAATATTATTGATAATCCGCGTTTCAAATATCGCGGAATGCATCTCGATGTCGGCCGCCATTTCTTTCCCGTCGAATTCATCAAAAAATACATTGATCTGATGGCGCAGTATAAATTCAACCAATTTCACTGGCATCTGACGGAAGATCAAGGCTGGCGTATCGAGATCAAAAAATATCCGCGCTTGACGGAGATCGGTTCGCGCCGCAAAGAAACGCAAAAGGAAAAGAACCGCGATCCATATATCGGCGACGGAATTCCGGTCGAAGGCTTTTATACGCAGGAACAGATCAAAGACGTGGTTGCCTATGCGAAAGCGCGAAAAATAAACGTCATTCCCGAAATCGAATTGCCCGGACACAGTTCGGCGGCACTCGCGGCTTATCCCGAACTCGGTTGTAAGACGAATTACGAATACAAAGTAAAGACGACGTGGGGAATTTTCAAGGAAGTTTATTGTCCGACCGAAAAGACGTTTCAGTTTCTCGAAGATGTTATACGGGAAGTCATCGAACTTTTTCCCGATTCGCCGTATGTTCACATCGGCGGCGACGAGGTTTTGAAGGATTTTTGGAAAGAATCGGCAGAAGTCAAAGATTTGATGAAGCGCGAAAACCTCAAGGACGAACACGAAGTTCAAAGTTATTTTATTCGCCGAATGGAAAAGTTCATCAATTCCAAAGGTAAGAAAATTATCGGTTGGGACGAGATTCTCGAAGGCGGACTCGCACCGAATGCAACGGTGATGTCGTGGCGCGGCGAAAAAGGCGGCATTGAAGCCGCCAAAGCGAAACACGATGTCGTGATGACTCCGACCGATTTTATGTATTTCGATTACGGGCAAGGCGACCCGCAGTTTGAGCCGCTGAATATTGGCGGTCATGTTCCGCTTGAAAAGGTTTATTCATATAATCCGCAATCGAAAGAATTAACTGAAGACGAGAAAAAATATATTTTGGGCGCCCAGGGCAACGTCTGGACGGAATATATGAAAACACCCGAAAAGGTTGAATATATGGTTTTCCCGCGTGCTCTTGCGCTCGCGGAAGTCGTCTGGTCGCCGATTGAAAAGAAAGATTTCGCGAATTTTCAACAACGTCTCGCCAATCATTTTCCGCGTCTTGACAAACAAAACGTCAATTATCGGATTCCCGCGCCCAACGGTTTGCAAAACCAGGTTTTGAGCAGTGAAAACAAAGCGAAAGTCGAACTTAAACCGACGATGACAAACGCCAAAATCTTTTATACTTTGGATGGAAACACGCCTGACGAAAATTCTACCGAATACAAACAGCCGTTTGAAGTTTCGCTCGATCAAAATGAAAAGAAGGAACTGAAAACGATTGTCGTGACCGCAAATGGTAGAAAAAGTGTAACTTATACGGCAACGCTGGTGCGCCGTCCGTATCTCGAAGCGATTGGAAAAATGATCGACAAATACAATTATGTGAGCTTTTCCTATTACAAAAATTCATTCAAATCGGTATCGGAAATGGACGCAGCCACGCCGACCGAAAAAGGAACCTCGCAATCAATCGGGCTTGCACAATTTGCGAAGAAACAGGACTTAAAAGAAGCGTTCGGCATAATTTTCAGCGGACTTCTAAATGTTCCGGACGATGGAATCTACGAATTTCAACTCGAGTCGGACGACGGCGCGGTTTTGATGATTGACGATGAAACGGTTGTTGATAATGACGGATTGCATTCATCTCAAATAAAAAACGGTATCGTTCCTTTGCGAAAAGGATTTCACC
>JANPDZ010000261.1:0-8388 GCA_031431735.1 Acidobacteriota bacterium
CAAACCAACTGTTTTCAGCGCGTCAAAACCGGTTTTACCAAATCGTCCGATGTCGCCGAAAGTTGTCACGCCGGCGTGAGTGCCTTCGATTGCGCCTAAGATTGCGGCAGTTTGCACGTCTTCATCGGTCAAGACTTCGCCGCGAACTTTGTTGAGCGTTAAAAGCCACGAAGTAAAATCGTCGTCAAATTCATCGACGAATCCGCGCATCGCCGTGATTTCCAGATGCGAATGAGCATTGACAAAACCCGGCAAGATCGCCGCGTCGCCGAAACTTTCGATGGCGGCTTCGGGAAACTTTTCGGTGATTTCCCTGATCGTACCGACGGCAATGATTTTGTCTTGTTCAAACGCGACCGCACCGTTTTCGATCGGTTCAGCGGAGATCGGCAAAACGTATTCGGCAGTCAAAATTTTCATTTTACTTTTTATTTGCCCGAAAGCGTTCCAAAATCGAGGTTACATAAGATTTGGTTGAGGAAATTGCGATTTTGCCGGTGAATTCTTGTTCGCTGATTTGCGAAGGGTTTTCCGCTCCTTTGCTCCATTCTTCGACGCGGCTTGGCCCGGCATTGTAAGCGGCAAGCGTCATCGCATCTTCCGCCGTAAAACCGCGATATTTTTCACGCAGTTTTTCGAGATACCAGCAGCCAACCTGTATGTTTCTTTCCGGGTCGCGCAAAAATTCGTTGACGTTTTCGGCGGTTTGTTTTTCAAATTCCTGAAAACCTGTTTCTTTTGCCCAGATCCGCGCCACGGTCGGCGTGACCTGCATCAACCCAACTTCTTCAGCCCCGCCGATCTTCCAGGCGCGAAAATAAGTTTCTTCGTAAATCACGCTCCAAACCAGTTTTTCGTCCAAACTGTACACCTTTGCCTGACGCGTAATCAGTTCGTCATAGCGATGAATCCAATATTGATTGAAATAATAAAGACCGATTGAGGCAGCCGCACCGGCAGCAATTAATATCAGAATAAGGGGCAAATAACGACGCATTTGGATTTTGGATTTTGGATTTTGGATTTCGGATTGGACAAATAATCCAAAATCCGAAATCTAAAATCTAAAATCTATCAGTTTGGTCTCTTAAAACTCTTCCAAAAATCGACCGGACGGATCGTCCAATCAACTCCTTCATAGCCTTTTCGTTTGGCAGTTTCGTTCAAAATATGACCTTGCAGCCAGATGTCGGCATTGATAAACGCTCCGATTTGCAGTTTTTCGCCGTGCAGAGCGCGCTGGTTGACCAGAATTTCCAGTTTAAGTCCGCCCAAATCAACATAGATCCAAAACAAATCGTTGCCTGATCGCGGATTGCGAAGCGTGTCAAAAGCAACAACCCGACCGCCAAGGCGCCAGTCGTTTTCGTTCTCGATAACATTAAGCGCAATTTCATCGTAAGATTTCCAAAAAGGCTTTTCTTTTTTTTCAACAATTTCAGCCCGATACGCCAAACCGCAGAGTCCGACGCGCAATTTTGTTTGTTCCAAAACCTGTGTCCCGACCTCGGTCAGATTTTGCAGTTGAAACAAAACTTCTGTTTCCGAATTTTCGATAAAACCGTGAATAATAGCTTCGCCGTCTTCGTTCGATTCGGTCAAAATCCAGGGCGAAATTTCCTGTTCGTAACGGGCGCGAAATGCCGGACGGCAATCGGCGTAGATAACTTCGCCTTTGCCCGATTGATAAAAGAGTGTCCAAACTTCAAGCCCGGCGCCGAACTTTAAACAGCGTCCGTGCAAAATTCCGCCTTTGCGCTGCAAGATCGAGACTTCCCCGCGCTTGCCGACATCTTCCGCCAAATCGTTAAAGGCGGTTTCGTTTGAAATTTCCAGACCGATTGCGTCAAATGCTATTTCCATCAATTACAACTTGCGATTTTTGTTTGCCTTCCCGCCAATTTGTTTGTTGTCAGCGGGCAAATCGCTCAAGCTAAATTCATTTTCATCCCCAAAAAAACTTCCGCTCCGCACCATTTCCGTGAATAGATCCACATCATAATCGGCTTCCCGCGACATTTTCTGGCGAATTTCCAGTAAAACTTCTAAAAATTTTGGACGACGATACATTACTTCTTTAATTGTTAATCGTCAATCGTCAATCGTCAATCCCAAATAAAGGTTTTTAAGTTCCAAGTTCCAAGTTCCGAGATGTTTTTTAATCTGAAACCTGAAACTTATACCATTTTCACTTAGAAACTGTGCATTAGCTGTCTGCAATAAGTCAGAACAGCGAGCGGTCGCGACCTGTTAAATGTTATTGATATTCAAAGCTTTAGTGTTCAGTCAAGGTTGAATGGACGGATAAGTCAGAACCGTGAGCGGTAGCGAACGGCTAAATCTGAGCAAGTCGCTACCGCTTCTTGTTCTGACAAGCAGAACCAATCCGTCAATTCATACTTGACTGAACATTAGCTGTGGACTAAAAACTCCGGCGTCACGATGACCGGCGAAAAAAAACCGGCGGCCGCATTAAAAAGTTTGATTCGCGCCTGTTTGCGGACATTTGCCAAATGCCCGAAATTCCATGTCACAAGATAGTCAACTTTGTAAAACGAAGCAATTGCGACATGCAGCGCATCAGCAATAAATTTACGGTGAAAGATACCTCGTGCAATATAGCCGTCGGCTAAAATTGCAACTTCTTCGACAAGTTCGAGATTTTCGAGCGGTTTGATTAATTTGAGATAGCCGGTGCGGTGCGGTTCGGCGACGCGTTCCAGCTCGCGCTGCACCAAAATAGAGCTAAATGATTGATATTCGGAGAGTTCGTGTTCCCACCAGCGAATCGTCAAATCGCGCCGAAACGGTTCGCCGTTATCAAGATACGCACCGACAACCGATGTTTCCAGATATAAACTTTGTTTCATTCTATAAGTAGAGAGTAGAGAGTGAAGAGTAGAGAGTCAAGCCTAAACTCTCCACTCCTCACTCTCTACTCTTTACTCATTTATTGATGGGCGTAAAAATCACTTTCGAGTTTTTGAAATCAAACGTCAAACGATAGTTTTTTAAGAAATTTCCACCTAAAATTCCGGCTTGCCGAAAGCCCGAAGCCTCGTTAATGATGTCTAAATCAAGGGCGATCGCCCTAATGCTTTCGCGTGAATTACTGCCGAATGTGACACGCGGAAGCAAAAACGACGACACACCTTCCGTCACGCCTGCCGCACCGATCACCCGCATTTTTTCAAGTTGAATAAAACGGCTGATTTCCGACGTATTGGCAATTTCGGCGGAAATGACCGAAATACTCGCGCCCGTGTCAACGATAAAATTCAACGAACTATCTAAGCCTTCGAGCTGAACTTCGCCGCTCAAAAATCCGCTTGAAGTCAGACGCAGCGGCAAAAACAACCCCTTGTTTTCGACGACATTCTGGTCATCCGCGACATCTTTTCTGATCAGCGAAAAAGTCTTATTTCCGTAATCAATCGTCGTCAGAAATTTTGAGATCAGCGACAAGCCGATGTAACCGTCAATCTTTTCGTCGTTAGAATGAAATTCGCGAATATAAATCGGCACATTTCTGACCTTCACATCGCCGATGTTGACCGATTTCAAAAAACCATAAATGATCTCGAATTTGCCGTTGCCGCCGATGGCACGTGCCAAACCGCCGCGCGTGACCGGTTTGATCTTCAATCTTTCCGCTGTTTCCTTCGAAATCACTGAAATTCCCGAGCCCGTATCCAAAACGAATCTGAGCGGCTGTTCATTATTATTGACCGAAAGCGTTATCACCGGACGATCTCTGAGCAGTTCAAATGAGACCAACGCCCGCTCGTTGCCGCCTAAGTCATAGAGCGATTGTTTTCCGCCCAAAAATCGCAGAAAATTGATGAGTCCTTTGATGCGGTCGCGCCTTTCCGTATCAGTCTGCGGTGAAACCTGCAAAAATCTGTAATAGGCTTCCGCCGCTTCTTTATATTTTTCAGCCCGCGCCGAAACCTGTGCCAGCGCGAAAACAAAATCCGGCTCGTCGCTATCAAAATAAACCGCCGTTTTCAGATTTTCGATCGAATCTAAAATGCGGTTTTCATAAAAATCCAACATTCCGAGTCCGGCCCACGCCAGCGATTGTTTTTTATTCAAAGTCAGTGCCGCGATAAGAATTTTGTTGGCTTCAACAAAATTGCCTGCGCTCAAAAGCGTTGCGCCCAAGATGGCAAAGGCATAAGAATTTTTCGGTTCGTTTTTGGCAATCTCAAACGATAAATTATAAGCTTCGATCAAATGCTTTTGTTTAAGAAGCAGATAGGCAAGTTTTAGCTTGGCAGTTGAATGTTGCGGATTACGCTCGATAATTTGCCGCAAAAGCTTTTCGGCTTCCACCACATTTCCTTTTTTGGCCAATTTTTCCGCTTGTTTGATTTGTTGGCGAGTATCTTCTTCGATTTGCTGAACATCGTCATCTGCCACACTAAAAACGGGCAAACTGATAATGAACAAAACAGTTAGGGCGAAAATCGCGAAATGCTTTGTTTGGAAAGGAAACCGGAAAACACCTGTATCAAGAATCCTAAATTTCATAATTTACAACTCCTTTCCTTAAATTTTTAGTTTTTATTTAAGAATTTCGCCGGTTTTCATTGACCACAAGACCAAATCCAACTCGTCAAAATCAATCCCGGACAGCAACCCTAAGTTTTTCAACTTATTTTCAATCGTTAGATACTTCAAACGCGTATTTGGTGGCTTTGGGTCATCAATTATTTTTAATTCCGCCAACGAACGCAAAATATGCTTATCCAGAATGGCGTAACCTGTCAGCCCGATGTTTCGCAAAAAATGGCTTGCTTCCTTGTAACCCAAGCCTTTGATGCGCTTTTCTTTGACCAACCAATCGCGGCGTTCCAACGAGTTTTCAAAGCTCTCCAATTTTTTACGCAATCGCAAACCACAATGTTCCTGCAAAAAGTCGCGTGAAGCGACGATGTAGCCGGCGCGCGCGCGCGGATACCGATGTCTGCCCAAAAGAGCGTTCATCAACTGCTCGTGCGTTCCATTAATCAAAAGCGGACGGACGGCTTCGATCGAACGAAGTCCCATTCGTGCGGAACAACCGCCCGTAAAAAAGCAAAAAACCATTTCTTCCCAAAGCCGTTCGTCGCTTCCCCGTTTCCAAACGGCTTCAAATTCGGCAAGGCGCGTCCGAATTTCAACACGTCTTTCGGCGTGCGCTTGTTTTATTTTTTCAATCGTTAAAGGTTCTTGTTCTTTTTTCACAAATCTTACGTGCGTGCCTGATTTTATGCCCATTATAAAGTAATTGCAACAATTTTTTCATAAGATCGGTAATCGGTCAGTAAAAAGTTAAGAAAAAGAATTTTGCCCGCGAAATACGCGAAATGGCGCTAAAAAAAGAAATTAAACTAAATTTATTTTCAATTTTCTTTTGTTTTTTAGCGTCTTTCGCGGGCAAAAAAATGGTTTCACCATAAACTTATGGCTGTAACTTTTTATTGAGGCATTACTAAGATCGAAAACAATTTTCAGGAACTTTTCTTTGCCCGCAAAGTGAAATTCAAGTGATTATAAAAAAAATTTGTGAAATAATTTTTCTTTTCGTAATTTATGATGTATAAAGGAATAAAATGTTTCCTATAAGTAACTCTATGGTACTAGCATCTAAATTTTGACAAAAATCATCAAAGGGTGCGTCTATCGGATAGAGCCAAAAGAAATTTTGGACTTGAAAATTAGGATGGGTTTAATGGTATAATGCAAACAGCCTTTCTGACAACGTTTAGAAAGCCTGCCACAAGTACCAAAATAAAAGATAAAAATGATGAATAGTTTTACCAAAAAAAATGCCCTTTGGCTTAGCGTCGCTTTTTTGTTGTGTGTCGGTTCGACGGCGACAATAGCGTTCGGACAGGTTTACACTCGTCCGACGACGACGACCTCGCCAACGCCGAAACCTCTGCTCCAAGACATTCAAGTTCAATCGAAGACGACCAATCCTAATACCTCGTCAACACCTTTAATAACGAAAACGGCAAGCGTCAGTCCGGCCTATCCGGTTATCAATGATGTTGCCATTCCGGGATATTCGGGTATTTTGATCGAAACTCTCGACGGTAAATCGGTCGTTGACAACTATTCGAACTATGCTTTTAATCCGGCTTCGAATGTAAAAATTGCGACGGCTTACGCTGTCCTGAAAACCTTCGGTCCCGATTATCGCTTTCAAACATCCGTTTGGACGGACGGACAGATAGACCAAAACACGCGCACGCTGAACGGCAATCTTTATGTTTCGGGACGCGATCCGATGTTTAATCTCGAACACGGCGTTAATGTGGCGTATGAGCTCAATCGTTTGGGAATTTCAAACATTACCGGCGATTTGATCGTGACCGACAATTTTGCGATGAACTACACAATGTCGCCGGTCGCATCGGGCAATAATCTGGCGACGACGCTCGATGCCGGAAAACGTAATGCGGCAACCTCCAAAGCGTGGCAAAATTATCTGGTAAATTCAGGAAAATACGGCAAGATCACATTGATTCCGTCGGTTTCACTCGGGGGCAGCGTTTATGTTCAACCGATGCCGAGCAATACTCGCCAATTATTCACACACGAATCTGCGCCGCTCAGAGAAATTATCAAAGTAACGCTTTGCTATTCAAACAATTTCTTGTCTGAACGCCTCGGCGATATGATTGGCGGCGCGTTTGCGGTTGCGCGAACGGTTCAGCTTAATGCCAACATTTCGCCTGCCGAATTCATTCTGCAAACTTCAAGCGGTCTTGGAATGAATCGTGTGACACCGAAAGCGATGATGAAACTGCTTCGCACCTTAAGAAATGATTTGGCGAGATGGAAAATGACCTTTGCCGATATTATGCCGGTCGCGGGTATTGATAAAGGAACGCTCGAAGGACGTTTTGACACGGATTTTTCGCGCGGAAGCGTGGTCGGTAAAACCGGAACTCTCGGCAATACCGATGGCGGAGTCAGTGCGCTGGCAGGTGAGATCACAACCCGCAGCGGTACCCTTCTTTTCGTTATTTTTAACCAAAGAGGCAGCGTTCCAAAATTTCGCGCCTTCCAAAATAGTTATGTTTCTTTGATTCAAGGACAATTCGGCGGCGCTTCTCCGATGGTTTATAATCCGGTTTCGCTTGATGTTCGGCTTGCCAATACGCGCATTACCTATCCTGATTCACGCGCCCGAATCAATTAACTGTAATTTTCAATTTCGATACATCAAAGGAAGCAACTTAAAAAGTTGTTTCCTTTTTTTGTAATGCCTCAGTAAAAAGTTAGGAATTTACATTTTGACAAATGCGGGCGTAAAACAACCCTTCCTGACCTGAAATTTGCTGTGAATTGCTTGATATTCTTTCATCATTTCTCAAATTAAAGGTAAAAAAGACCTGCTAAAACCAATTTCAGGTCTGGAAGGTGCGCTCTGCGCCCGCTCTTTTAGCATAGATCTTATCTGTAACTTTTTACTGACGCATTACCTTTTTTTTGCATTGCAACTTGCCGAAAACAGGTTAATAATGCAAAGTTTTAAAGGCGGAAATCTTCGCCTAAGCAATGACGCAAACAACATAACCATCTGAATAAATGAGTGAAATCGAAAAAAACACCGATCAAACCGGCGAAACGCCCGAGCAACTGGCCGAACCTCTGCCCGTCGCTGAAACATCCGCCACAAAACAAACCAGCGTCGCCAAGAGTGCGGGAATAGTTTCGATTGCCGTCATGTTTTCGCGTGTTTTGGGTTTGGTGCGCGAGATGATTTTTGCGGCAGTGTTCGGCGCGGGGTTTTTGGCGGACGCATTTCAAGCGGCGTTTAAGATCTCAAATACTTTACGCGATCTATTTGCCGAAGGCGCGCTTTCCGCCGCGTTTGTCAAAGTTTTTACCGATTATCAAGTCAAACGCACGGAAGAAGAAGCGTGGCGGCTGGCAAGTATGGTGTTGAATGCTTTGGCGGTTGTGTTATGCGTTGTGGTCGTGATCGGCATCTTTGTTTCACCCTATCTGATTACCCTTCTTGCCAAAGATTTTTCGCCCGAAAAAGCCGCGTTAGCGATAACTTTAACGCAAATAATGTTTCCCTTTATCCTGCTCGTCGCGCTCGCGGCGGTGGCGATGGGCGTTTTGAATACGAAAGGGCAATTCGGCGTTCCCGCTTCGGCTTCAACGGCGTTTAATGTTTTTTCGATAACCTTCGGACTGGCTTTCGCATATTGGCTCAGCGGCGGACAAATGGCTGGAAAACCCGAAAACATTCACGCCCTTCCACAGCCTTTTGCACAATGGGCAATTATCGGAATGGCAATCGGCGTTTTGATTGGCGGCGCGGCGCAGTTTTTGATTCAAGTTCCGTCGCTTTTGAAGGTCGGATTTCACTTTACGCCTGTT
>JANPDZ010000262.1:0-5352 GCA_031431735.1 Acidobacteriota bacterium
ATCGGTTCGTGGCATCACTTAACTTTTCCAATTGGACAATTAACCGAAGACAGTTTTGAAGATGGTTTTGGATTTGACGCTTCTTCTTTGAGAGGCTGGGCGGCAATCAACGAATCGGATATGCTTTTGATTCCCGACCCGTCCCGCTGTTGGGTTGACCCCTTCACCGAAGACACAACGATCTGTCTGATTGCCAACGTCGTTGACCCGATTACCAAAGAAGGTTACGGACTCGATCCGCGCTCGGTCGCGATTCGTGCCGAAAGCTATCTGAAATTTACAGGGCTTGCCGATACGATCAACGTCGGACCGGAAGCCGAATTTTTCGTTTTTGACGAAGCTCAATATCATAACAACCAAAATTCCGCCGGATTTACCGTTAATTCTGAAGAAGGACACTGGAATTCCGGTCGTCAGGGAACTGATATGTCGCCGAATCTCGGTTTTCATATCCGTCCAAAAGAAGGCTACGTGCCGGTTGCGCCGGTTGACTCGCTGATTGATCTGCGAAACGCGATTTCGACTATTTTAGGCGAAGTCGGAATCACGGTTGAATGTCACCACCACGAGGTTGCGACCGCCGGACAATGCGAGATTGATTTCAAATTTTCAAATCTTCTGCACACGGCTGATAATGTGATGTTGTTTAAGTATATCGTCAAAAACACGGCTTACGCGCACGGCAAGACGGCAACCTTTATGCCGAAACCTATTTACGGCGATAATGGTTCTGGAATGCACTGCCACCAATCGCTCTGGAAAGACGGTAATCCGCTTTTTGGCGGCGACCAATACGCAGGACTTTCCGAAATGGCGAAATTCTACATCGGCGGACTCTTGAAACACGCGCCCGCGCTGATCGCTTTCGCCGCGCCGACGACGAACAGCTACAAACGGCTCGTACCGGGTTTTGAAGCACCTGTCAATCTGGCGTATTCGGCGCGCAACCGTTCGGCGGCTGTGCGGATTCCGATGTTTTCGCAATCACCGAAAGCCAAACGACTCGAATTTCGTCCGCCCGATCCGTCGTGCAATCCGTATATCACGTTTGCGGCATTGCTGATGGCCGGCCTCGACGGTGTTCAGAACCGGATTGATCCGGGCGAACCGCTCGACAAAGATATTTACGATCTGTCGCCGGAGGAATTAAAGGATGTTCCGTCGTTGCCGGGAAGTCTTGACGAAGCCTTGATCGCGCTCGAAAACGACCACGAATTTTTGCTGAAAGGCGATGTGTTCTCGATTGCGATGATTGAGAAATGGATAAAATACAAGCGCGAGAACGAAATTCAACCGCTTCGCCTGCGTCCGCACCCGCTCGAATTTTCAATGTATTACGACATCTAAAAAAAGTCCAACAAACTTCAGTTTGTTGAAAACGACCGATTAGAGACAAACTGAACGGCAAAGTGCGTTCCGCGTTTGTCGGACATTGATTCAAAATCAGATCTGATTTTTTTCAAATAAAAAACGCCGGCATTCTTTCAAATGCCGGCGTTTTTTGTGGTGTCCAAATCATTTACTCTGTTGCCGTAAAGTCAACATTTTCAATTGCATCGTTGAGAACGAAGCTTTGTGTGGGTTGTTCAAACACATATTTCCTGTTCCAAACCGAGATCACATAAAAATCTCCGGCCGGAAGATTATCAAAACGATAATTACCGAAGGAATTTGTGTAAACAGTCTGAGTTTCGCCGTTCGATGTGTTTTGAATCGTCACACGTGTTCGTGTCAATGGCGTTCCGGAAGAATCAGTCGTTTTTCCGCTGACTGAAACATTGGCGGCGGTTATCACAGCATTAACAAAAGTACAAGTTACAATTTCACCGGCTTCAAGAACAATTGTCGCATTGCGTGCCGGCACACTTACCGTGTTGTTATTGGTTCCCGAACCGCCATTCGGATTCGACGTGCAGTTAATTGCAATAAGCGAGAAGAATGGGATAACTCCTTCAGTTATCGAAACACTATTTGCCGCACCGAAATTTGACAGACCTGAAAAAGTGATTCGATCGGGACCGACAACGCCATTATCAGTCAACGGGAAATTCGAAACTCCCGGACCGGTCGCCGTAAAGCCAAACGATTGCAGGGAATTAGGTTGCGTATCCTTGATAATAATAATTGTTCCTGCCGGAATGATCGCGCTTGCCGCAAGGGCACGGTTTTGCGCACCGCAACCGAAACTGCAATTATCCTGCGACATATGATACGGCGAACCGCTGATGAAAACAGCCGAATTAAGAGCTCCCCAGTCGGCTCTTGTCCCGATATGTCCTCCCCACGCCAAAGCCATATTGGCACTATTGGCAGTGAACGTGACTGTGATGCTTGTATGGCTGTCGCTCGCGTATGAGCCTGAAAGCGTATAGGCTGAAACGCCGGTGATGGTTCCGCCGAAAAGCGTGAAATTTCCGGGTATTTGTATAATATCATCGCCATTAGCCGGAATTTGATCAAAACCCGCAGTGACGTTCGGATCAACGGGAATCGGAAATGTCGTAAATGTTCCGAGATTGCATCCTGCAACGCCTGAGCATGGATCGTTGCCCATTGCGAGGGTTTCGGTTCGATCAAAACTCGTCAGATAATCGACCGCGTGTTTGCCGCCTTTGGTCGTATCGTAACCAATCTCTACGGAATACGATTGACCGACGGTAAAACCTTCTAAAACCATACGATAAGCGACGGATTGACCTTCCACCCAATGCGCTTTAGAATTATTCACATTTCCTGTGTCCCAATTACTGCCGCTGCAAGGTAGGACAGGGTTGCCGATACCGCCATTTGCACATTGCGTAAGTTGGGCGGATTCCGCCAAAATTACATTGGAAAAAGATGTTTCGGCAGAAGCGTTGGTGTCCATTCCGAAAGCCTTCAGGATAAAGATGCCGTCTGATGCGCCGAGCGAATCAAACGGAAAATTTGTTGTAAAGCGACCTTGGGAATCGGTAAATATTTCCCATCGCATGAGCTCGACATTTTGCTTGAGACTTTCGCTACCCATTTCGACGGAAAGCGAAACACGCTCAAATTTGTTAAAGCCTTCGCCATTGATAACGACTGTTTCGCCGGATAAATATCCGCTTTTGTCTGTCGCAATCCGCGGTCGGGCAGAATTGTTAAAAATGGAAGTATTTTCCACTAAACTAAACTGTTGGGTAACAGCAAATACATTGTAAGTTCCTGTCAGAAACAATACACAGAGAGTTGCTAACAGATATTTCATAAAATTTTTATTGTTCATTTTGACCTCTCATGTTAATCGCAAAAGCGACGTTTATAAGTTTTTATTGAAAAATTATCTCAATCAAGAAATAACATTTCATCGGGGGTGTAGGTCTGAATCGAAACATTAAGTAAATGACTTAGTTGGATTACCTAAGCGAACTACCTAACCTGGTTTCACTACTTACACTCTAAAATTTCTCCAAAATCCTAAATATCAGATCGGGCAATAACGGAATATCCCCAAAACTGATTTTCAAACACTGCCAATCTATACAGAATTGAACATAATTCTCATAGCAAAACAATACATTCGCCGAGAATATTAATTTATTGCGAAAACGAATCTGCAATTCAATCCTTATTAACCTTTAATTAGATACCGAAATGTATTTATATAAATGTAAAAAACTCTCGGAATTTCACTAATTTTTTTATATGACATAAAATTATCATAGTTTTTGCAAAAAAGAAACAATTATTTTTCACCTAAAGTAATCGGTCAGTAAAAAGTTAAGAAAAAGAATTTTGCCCGCGAAATACGCGAAATGGCGCGAAAAAAAGAAATTAAACTAAATTTATTTTCAATTTTCTTTTGTTTTTTAGCGTCTTTCGCGTATTTCGCGGGCAAAAAATGGTTTCACCATAAACTTATTGCTGTAACTTTTTACTGACGCATTACCACCTAAACAAATGAAAATTGAACAACTTAGATTAAACGGAACTTTTGTCATACTTGAACCGCTAAAACCCGAACATCTTGAACCGTTATGCGACGTTGGATTGGCTGAAGAACTCTGGCGTTTGATACCGACACAAATAGATTCGCCCGAAACAATGAAAGACTACATCGAAACAGCGTTAGACGAGCAGCTTCGCGGCGTTTCACTGCCGTTTGTGACGATTGAAAGAACTTCAAATAAGATTGTCGGTTCGACCAGATTCGGCAATCTTGACGTCAAAAATCTTCGCGCGGAAATCGGCTGGACGTGGATAAATCCAAAGTGGCAGAGAACGGCGATAAATACGGAAGCCAAACTTTTGATGCTCACACACGCTTTTGAAACCTGGAAATGTATCCGTGTCGAGCTAAAAACCGATGTTTTGAACGAGAAATCGCGAAAAGCCATTCTAAGGCTCGGCGCCAAACAGGAAGGAATTTTCCGGCAACATATTATTTGTCAGTCGGGACGTTTGCGCGATACGGTTTATTTCAGTATTTTGGAAACAGAATGGCAAAATGTCAAAGAAAATCTGTTGCGAAAACTGGGGAGAATTTAATGAAGTATTTTGTTTTAATAATTACGATCTTAGTTGTTTTTAATGCTTGTTCATCAAGCGAAGAAAATAAAACTGCCACGAACGGCGCAAATTCGGAAAATGCCAACAGTTCGGCGGCGATAAATGCAAATCCGCCCGGAATGCAGCCTTATAGCGGGCTTCAGAATGTTAATCCGAATGCTTTTAATGCTTCAAACGATAACCTAAAGATCACTAAAGTCGTTCCCAAAAAAGATGAAATGCCTTACGGAAGCCGGACTGCTCCTGATAATTCGACGATTACTTCGGGCAGCCGCGGTAAAGATTTTTTTGAAGCGCGAACTTTTAACAGTCATCCGGTTTTGGCAAAAGTAGAGAAGATCATGGACGGCAAAACCACGAAATATAAAGTGTATCTGAAAAACGGCAAAGTTCTCGATGCTCCGGAAGACAAAATGAGCAACTACGCGGCAATGGCACCGGATAATATTTTGGACATCATTGGTCTGCTGCCAAAACCGCAAACAAGTCCGCAAACCAAACCCGAAGAGAAAAAAGAGCAGAAACAACAATAGATCAGGACATACGCAATTTGAGGAGATTTAACGCTGGTGTCGCAAAGTCGCAAAGATTTTAAAAATATGTTTGATCGCTTAAAATCGTTAAAAAAACAAGTTTTTGTAACTCCGGCAAAGAATAAAGATTTCACGCGCGCGGCTTTGCCCATTAGTATCTACACAAGTTCTTTGATTCCAAACAAAGCCTCGAAGAGGCGTAATGTAATAGCCTGGCGCACCGCGCCAGGTCAAACAATCACCTGCGCGGCAAGCCCTGAAAGGGCGAAATTATCAATATTGCGCCCTT
>JANPDZ010000263.1:0-1840 GCA_031431735.1 Acidobacteriota bacterium
TTTTTCGTCCCAATTTGCCAAAACAATGTCGGGTTCGGGTTCGGAAAAATCATCTAACCGAATCGGGTCTTGACTGCGAACAATCACTTTTTCATCAAATAATTTAATAAAAAATCTAACGATTCTGGAATTGGCAGAAGTGTGTTTCGTTCCTTTCGGCATAATTTCAATAATCTCCCCGTTGAGTAATTCGATGCGGTCGTTTTCGGTGTAGATTCCGGCTTCGATCATTCGGTCGTATTCAGAAACCGTAATCAGGTGCGGTTTGACGCCGTTTGTGACGGTATTTGAAATTGTTCTCTCTAAAACTGCGGACATAATTTTTACCTCCGTTTGATTTTACAAGACTTTTAGGAAAATATCGAAAATTTATTACCGCTTTCAAGAAATTCCGAATTTGTTGATGCGCCTTTTATTAAGTAAAGTTAAAGCTAGCTTTTATGAATATTATTTCACTTGAAAATGTCAGCAAAAATTTCGGTCTCAAGCCGCTTTTTGAAAATGTTACGCTCGGTTTTGAAGATTCGGACAAAATCGGCATCATCGGCGCCAACGGTTCGGGCAAAACAACTTTTCTTCGCGTGATTGCCGCCACGGAAACGCCCGATACGGGAAGAATCGTCCGCGCAAACGGCAAAACGCTCGCGTATCTTTCGCAAAATCCTGTAATTGATGACGAAGCGACCGTTATTGAAACGATCTTTGCGGCGAGTTCGGGCGTCATGCAAACGATTGCCGATTACGAAACGGCGTGTCACGATCTGGCGATTGAATATTCCGACGCACAGCTCGAAAAAGTTTCCAGATTGCAGCACGAACTCGAAATTTCAGGCGGTTGGGAAATCGAAACAAACGCTAAAACCGTTCTGACGAAACTCGGCATTACTGACACTTCCGCGAAGATGAAAACGCTTTCGGGCGGACAGCGCAAACGCGTCGCGCTCGCTCACGAGCTGATTTTCAAACCCGACATTTTGATCCTCGACGAACCGACCAATCACTTGGACGCCGACACGATCGAATGGCTCGAAGATTATCTCAGAAGATACACGGGCGCGCTTCTGCTTGTGACACACGACCGTTATTTTCTCGACCGCGTGACGAATCGGATCTTTGAGATAGAGCGCGGCGGCATTCAGACTTTCGCGGGAAATTACGCTTATTATTTAGAGAAAAAAGAAGAACAGGAAACACTTCGCGCGACGGAAGGTCATAAACGCGAACAGCTTATCAAAAAAGAACTGGCGTGGCTGCGGCGCGGCGCAAAAGCGCGAACGCGCAAATCAAAGCACCGCATCAATGCGGCTTACGATCTGATGGCGCAGCCGAAGGAAAAAGCAAAAGCCGAAATTGATATTGCGATCGGCTCACAGCGTCTCGGAACGAAGATCATCGAGATCAACAATCTTTCAAAATCTTACGGCGAACTTAAACTGATTGACGATTTTTCTTACTTGCTCAAACGCGACGACCGCATCGGCATTATCGGCGAAAACGGTTCGGGCAAAACAACGCTGCTTGAGATCCTCACCGACCGCATCAAAGCCGATTCCGGCGAGATCGAGATCGGTCAGACGGTTCGTATCGGTTATTACGATCAGGAAAGCCGCGCTTTGAACGAAGAGCAAAGAGTAATTGATTACATCAAAGAAGTCGCCGAATATGTGACAACCGTTGACGGAAATCAAATCACGGCGGGACAGATGCTCGAAAAATTTCTCTTTACGCCGGCGGCGCAATACGCTTTTATTGCAAGACTTTCGGGCGGCGAAAGAAGACGTTTATATCTGTTACGAATCCTGATGGCATCGCCGAATGTTTTGCTTCTGGACGAACCGAC
>JANPDZ010000264.1:0-4602 GCA_031431735.1 Acidobacteriota bacterium
CTAAAAAAAGCGAAAATGATTCAATCTAATTTTCTATTTCGTGTCTTTCGCGTCATTTCGCGGGCAACTTTCTTAAAAAGTTCCAACAAATTCCAACTAAGCAATAACTATGCCGCTCAGTAATGTAAAAACTTCAGTTTGTTGGACTTCACAGCATAAACTATCTTGATTGTAATGCACGGTTTCTAACTGAAAGTGGTATTAGCTTCTACTGATTGACAATTATTTTGACCGCTTCGAGAAGATTATCAGCGACAAAATCGGGTTCTCTTTTTAATTTTTCGAGATGATTTTTGCCGTAGCCGGTCAAAACGAGTGCAGTTTTCACTCCGGCGTTTAATCCGAGTTCGACATCAAGAATTTTATCGCCGATCATCCACGAATTTTCCAGATCAATCGGCAGATCAGCCATTGCTGATTCGATCATTCCGAGATTCGGTTTGCGGCAGACGCAGCCGGCGTTCGGCAGATGCGGGCAAAAATAGATCGCGTCGAGCTTTTCGGTCAGATCGTTTTGGATCTGTTCGTGGACCGTGTGCATCTCAGCTTCTGTGTAGATTCCGCGACTGATGCCGGATTGATTTGTCACGATCACAACTAAAAATCCGTTTTCTTTGAGCAATCGGATCGCTTCATCGGTATAAGAAAAATATTGCAGATCCTCGACACGGTGAAGAAAATTTACTTCTTCGATCAAAGTTCCGTCGCGGTCAATAAACACAGTTTTTTGCTTCATAGTTTTTTAACGCTGGTGGCGCAAAGACGCAGAGTCGCAAAGCCTTTTAGGATAAAAGATAACATATTTAATGGTTAAATTCGCTACCCTGATTTCTCTGCGTCATTGCGTCATTGCGCCTTTGCGTTTAATTTCAATTTGGCAATTTCAAAAACCTCTTCCGCCGAAATTTGTGTCATACAACGATGATCGATCGGGCAATCCCGCAACATACACGGCGCACAATCTACCATTTTACGAATGATCTCCGAGCCAATCGGCTGCGTTGTCTTTTCGTTTGTCGGACCAAAAATTACGAGAGTTTTGGTGCCGACGGCCGAAGCAACGTGCGCCAGACCCATATCGTTTGAGACCAGCAAATCTGTTTCCGCCAAAATAGCGACCGCTTCCGCCAGATTTGTCTGACCTGTCAAGATTATCGGTTTTTTTTCGGATTTTGCAAAAACCTCATCCGAAATTTCTAATTCGTCCTTTGCGCCGACCAACACGACACTCGCTTTTAATTCATTTTGCAACAGATCGTTCAGTTTTGCATAGCTTGCGGCTTGCCAGCGTTTGGCGCGTGAATTGGTCGAACCGACACCGAGCGCGACCGTCTTTTTCGACAGATCAATGCCGTTTTCCTCCAAAAAACTCCTCGCTTCGTTTCGTCTTTCAGCAGAAACCTCCAAAACGATGCGCGGTTCATCTTCTAAAACCGTTTGAACCCCGAAATATTCCTTTTCGATCTCGGCGACCAGATTTAAATAGTAAAAGATTTCGTGGCGTTGATCCTTCCACTTTGGGATTTCGACCGAATCAGTCAGCAGAAAACTTCGGCCTTCTTTTGAATAACCAAAGCGGCGCGGAATTTTCGCCATTTTTGCGACCAACGCAGTTTCAAATGAATTCGGAAACAAAACGGCTAAATCGAATCCGTGTTCTTTTAATTCATTCGACTGTTTGAGCGCGTCCTTGATTTTCGATCTGGTTTTATCAAAGGTGAGAATTTCGTCAATAAAATCGGCATCGCGGAAAATGCCTTCGGCCCAGCTGCGGGTGTGCAGTGTAATGCGCGCATCGGGAAATATGCGGCGCAGCTTGCGAAGCGCGGGAATTGTCATCACCGCATCGCCAACCCAATTTGTTCCGCGCACAAGAATTCTCACTAGATATATTTTAACGTGAGTGGCGCGAAGGCGCGAAGATGCAAAGGTTTTTTATAAATTGTTGACGACACGATGGATTCTCAGTAAATCCAAATTTATAAGAACGGGTTACCTAAGAACCGTAAAAAGCGCTCATTGAAAACAATTAAAAACACAAAACTTCGCCAATTATCGGAAGCAAAATCTAAAATTCGGCGAATATCCGGGATTTGGATTGATTAAAAATCCGCGCATCCAAAATTTGGATCTACTGAAACTGTAACCTTTCAGAAGATTTTGACACTTATAATTGGCGGCGGAAATCAAATTAAAAACAGGAGAAATCATGAAATTAAAACTAATCGCAAAAAACTTAATCGGCTTTTTATTAGCCACGGCAATTTTTACAACAATCTTGATGCTCAACCGCTCCAACGCCTTGCAAAGCGTTGAGTTAGAAGGCAGATGGATTTTGACTGAACTCAAAGCAAACGGAAACGAAATTGATGTGAATTCCACAGACTCTAAATGGCAGTCTGCGAGCATTACCTTTGACAAGAAAAAGCGATATATGCCCGACCAATTCACAATTACGAGTCAGGGGTATGATTTGATAACCGGTAGTTTTACTGCGGATGAAAACGGCAATATTTCATTCGGCTTTAAATTTTCATCCGGCTTTTTGGGTCCCTTAAGCAGTTTCCAATACGAAAATGACATCATCGCGAGGTTTGATAGCATCATTGAAATATTTGAAGCAATTAACAACTCAACGAAATATTCGCTCGAAAATGATGTGCTGACAATACAGGACGAAACCGGCGAAAATATCGCAAAATTCGTGCGTTTCAAAGAACAAACCAAAGCGGACGCAGTTTGGACAGAAGATTTATTTTAGTCCCTCAAAAACCTCGCTTTTTTTTGCATTCGGCGCACGATGGGTATGGATAACGATACGAATAAAATCCTGACTATTTCAACCGATAGCATACAATGTGGGCTATCGTCGTTTGTTTTAATATCGAAAACTTTCCGTTCCGATAAGGTTTTCACAGAAAAATGCGTGTATGATAAGATTTTCACAGCTTTGTTAAGAAAATTACAGCACTAAAGCCGATAATTAAGGAAAATTTATGAGCCGAACAACAGAAAAATCGTTCCCGCATCCGATTGGATTGATGGCAATCATCGAAAAATTGAAGTTACAAGTTCCGTTTCCGGCAGTGCGTTCAAAAATTTCTTCGGGAACGCGGAAAACGCACTTCGAAGGCGGAATTATTTACGAACAATATCCGAAAACATACGGCGTAACGGGTTTATATGAAAATCTGAAATTCGCCGTTCGTTATGAGCCTTTGGATTTGGTTGTATGGCGGGCGGCGTTTGAAAAAATCGAAGCGAAAACGCTCGAAACTTGGATAAAACGCGGACGGACGGGAATTTTTGCTAGAAAAATCTGGTATTTGTATGAATTTCTGACCGAAAAAACTTTGAATATCGAAGACGTTCCGCCGACCGGTTACGCTGACCTTTTGAATCCGAAACTGCATTTTACCGCCGCGCTGAAACCGTCTAAACGACACAGAATCAACGACAATCTGCTTGGCAATCGTGATTATTGCCCGCTGATTCGTCGCACGGAAACGCTCGAAACAGCGATGCGACAAGGTTTTGACAGCGAAGCAAAATCAATTATCGCCGACAGCGATCCGATAATTTTGGCACGAGCCGTCAATTTTCTTTACACTAAAGAAACCAAATCGTCCTTTGCAATTGAAGGTGAAACAATCGGCAGAACCAGAGCCGAAAGGTTTGTCGCCGCGCTCGAAAACGCCGCTGAATTTGACGCAGTTTCAAGAGAGAGTTTCGTTAATCTGCAAAACCGAATAGTTGACAGCCGCTATGCCGCTGAAGATTGGCGCGAAATACAAAATTACGTCGGACAAACGATGCGCGATTACAGCGAACAGATTCATTTTGTTACACCAAAGCCGGAAGACGTTGAGGATTTGATGAACGGATGGATGAAATTTGTCGAAAGACTGCAAACTTCGGAAATTGACGCAGTTTGCGCGGCGGCGGCGATGTCGTTCGGGTTCGTTTTTATCCATCCGTTTGAAGATGGCAACGGACGCATTCATCGGTTTTTAATCCATCAAGAACTCGCCCGAAGCGGTTTTGCGCCGCCAAATTTTATCTTCCCGATTTCCGCCGTAATCTTGCGCGAACGCGCCGATTACGACAAAGTTTTAGCAAAGTTTTCATCATCAATTCTGCCGTTTATTGATTACACGCTCGATTCACGTGGCGAATTAAGTGTGCAAAACGAAACGTCAAATCTCTATCGCTATTGGGACGCAACGCAGTTTGCCGAATTTTTATATCATTGTGTCGCCGAAACCGTCCGCCAAGATTTAACGGAAGAATTACGCTTTCTGCAAGTCTTCGATGCCGCGCTTCAAGCCGTCAAAGAAATCGCCGATATGCCCGACCGTCGCGCTTCGCTACTCGTCCGATTCATTCTGCAAAATCGTTGCATACTGTCAAAAAACAAACGCCAAAAAGACTTTGCTGAATTAACTGATTCGGAAATTGAAAAAATTGAAACGGCAATTCAGGAAATTACAAACGAATAAAGCTGGGAGCGCAGGCAACCTTGCCTGCAAGCGTTCCAGCGAAGCGCAAGAACGCGCACGCTTCGATTACCTAAAATGTTTGAGTTAATCAAAAGCGCAGATG
>JANPDZ010000265.1:0-2042 GCA_031431735.1 Acidobacteriota bacterium
GAGGACTTCGAAGCGAACAACGGCGGTTATACTCATTCGGGCGCGGCTGACGAATGGGAATACGGAACACCGGCAACGCTCGCGACAACCACCGCCAATCCGGTTGCCTCCATCATTGGCTGCAACAGCGGAACGAATTGCTGGAAGACCGATCTTGATAATACATATGAAGTAAGTTCCAATCAGGAATTGATTTCGCCGCCTATTCTTCTGCCGAACCAAAACGGCATGCTCACTCTGTCATGGGCACAACGCTATCAGTTGGAAAGCGCGACATTCGATCATGCATACGTCGAGATTCGTGAAGTCGGCGGTATGGGCTTGATCAAGCGAGTCTGGGAATGGAAAGGCGCGACGATGACCACCGTGGTCGGAGCTCCTGCGGCAGTGAATATCGGCAATTCGGCAGGATGGGGAATTTATCGGGGGAATATCTCCGATTTCGCCAGCTTTGCCGGTCGGACAATTCAAATCGTTTTCCACGTTGATTCGGACACCAGCATCAACTTTGCCGGATTGGCGGTTGACGACGTGCAGTTGAGATTCGTTCCGAATGTCGCGGCAAATGTCGGCGTCGGCGGTCGTGTGGTTGATTCACAAGGCAGGGCAATTCCGCGTGCTATTGTCACTTTGACCGGCACCAGCGGCACTCCGCGCAGCGCGAGAACCAACACCTTCGGCTATTACCGTTTCGATGGTATCGAAGTCGGCAACAGCTATGTTCTGAATGCAAACGCCAAAGGCTACACCTTCAGCCCACAAATTATCACCGTTCAGGATGAAATCAGCGATGCCGATATTGTCGCCATCGAATAATTCGACGCGTTAGCTGAAAATGCTCAAGGAGAAGGCTTGCCGACCTTCTCCTTTTTTATTGAATCGAAAGATTTTGACTTTGACTCACTCCGTCGCCAAAACAAACGTTATCCATTTTTTTGTAAAATAATACACATTTTTGATTTATTACCGCAATAATTATCGACTAAGTTCTTTAATGACTACATTTATTGTTTCGGAACTAAATTTGCCGTGTGATTTATCAATATTTACTACATAACGCATTAGTCTTATCTAATTTCAAAATTTAATATATCGAGGAGATTTTTATGAAGAAAAATTTTTCTTTGCTTTTCTGTTTGCTTTTCGTATTCGGTGTTACCGCATCGTTTGCGCAATCATCAACCGCATCGTTATCAGGAACCGTTTCGGATGAAAAGCAATCAGTTGTGCCTAATGCCACTGTCACAGTTCGTAACGCAGGTACCGGATTCTCCCGGAATTTACAAACCAACCAAGAAGGTCGTTTTAACTTTGTCAATCTGCCGATTGGCGCGTATGAACTGACGGTTGAAGTTGCTAATTTTGCAAAGTATGTCCAAACGGGCATCACGTTGGTAGTCAACCAAAGTGCGGTTGTGGACCCGGTTATCAAAGCGGGTGGCGTGCAGGAAGTTGTCACGATTACGGAAAATGCTTCGCTGCTCAATACAACAACCGCCGAGGTCAGCACTCGATTTGACGAAAAGCGTTTATCGGAACTTCCGATCTCGACGAATCGAAATGTTTACACCGTCTTACTGTCGGTTCCCGGCGTCAGCCAATTAAGTTCGGGTCAAACGGGGTTTGCCAACGGCATCAGTTTTTCATCAAACGGCGGCCGTCTGCGCTCGAATAATTTTATGATTGACGGTCAGGACATCAATGACCCGAGTGTTTCCGGCGGACAAATAGCAATTAATAACCCGGACGCGATCGGCGAAGTGCGAATTATCACGAATCAATTTTTAGCCGAATACGGACGCAATTCCGGAGCAGTCGTTAATTTTATCGGCAAATCCGGCACCAATAATTTTCACGGCTCGGGTTTCGTCTTTAACAACAACCAAAGTTTGAACGCTTGTAGTAATCTCGACAAACAAGCCGGTTTTTGTAATCCGAACGCAACTGACCTGTCAAAACAAAAAGCTCCTTTAAGAAAAGAATTTCAGTATGGATTCACGTTCGGCGGTCCCTTACCGCTTCCGCATTTCGGTGAAGGCGGT